>JANQJZ010000047.1 GCA_028281365.1 Gammaproteobacteria bacterium
TAACCGGAGCAGAGGTCGCATTACTGGATGAAATGGCAAGAGAGATCAGGCTACGAACAGCACTGGAGCCAATTCAGGAAGACTATGATTTTATTTTTATTGATTGTCCACCATCATTAAATATGTTGACAATTAATGCGCTGGTGGCAGCTAACTCGGTATTGATACCAATGCAATGTGAGTACTATGCATTGGAAGGGTTAACTGCGCTTTTGGAGACTATCTCCAAAATCAAGAAATATCTTAATCCAAAACTGGAGATAGAAGGTTTACTACGTACTATGTATGACCCTCGAAATAATCTGGCAACGCAGGTGTCAGCGCAGTTAATGGAACACTTTGGTGAAAAAGTATATCGCACAATAATTCCAAGAAATGTTCGTTTGGCTGAAGCACCAAGTCATGGAATGGCGGCACTGGCCTATGACAAGTCTTCAACGGGAGCCGTTGCTTATCTGGCATTAGCCGGTGAGATGCTACGACGGGAAGGCCTGGCTGCATAAACAATATGGTAAGGATTTAATAAAGTGGCAAAAAAGCGTGGGTTGGGTAAAGGTCTGGATGCCCTGTTAGGAGATCCTGCTGAAATTAGTACGGCACTTAATCAGAATAAAGGCAATAAAGATGCGTTAAAAACCCTGCCTGTCGATCTTCTTCAGCGTAGTCAGTATCAACCGCGCAAAGATTTCAACAAAGAATCCTTACAAGAATTAGCTGATTCAATTAACGCCCAGGGGATGGTGCAACCTATCATTGTTCGCGCAATTCCAAGATCAAAAAAGTTTGAAATCATTGCTGGTGAACGACGTTGGCGTGCGGCACAAATGGCAGGTATCCAGGATATTCCAGTGGTTATCAAGGATGTGCCTGATAAGACGGTGATGTGTATCGCTTTGATCGAAAATATTCAACGTCAGGATCTAAACCCCCTGGAAGAAGCCAGGGCAATGGATCGTCTTATTAAGGAATTTGAAATGACCCATGATGCCGTTGCCGAGGCCGTAGGACGTTCCCGATCTGCAGTGACAAATATATTGCGCTTACTAGACTTGAGCGCGAAGGTAAAACAAATGCTGGAAAATCGAAAACTGGAAATGGGACATGCGCGGGCATTATTAACTTTACCTGCCGCAAAGCAAATCGGCGCAGCAGAAACTGTTATCAGGCAAGGTCTTTCGGTTCGTGCTACAGAGGATTTAGTTAAACGTCTTTCAGGAAAAAGTGTAAAGAAGAAAGTAAGCCGCCGGAAAGTTGATCCAAATGTTAGAAAACTTCAGGATAATCTGGCTTCACGTCTTGCTGCCAAGGTTGAGATAAAACATAACAAAAATGGTAAAGGTGAGCTTAAGGTCTTCTATAGTTCATTAGACCAACTGGATGGCATTTTAAAGAGAATAAAATAAAAGAGAAAATACTTTATAAATCAGTAATTAAGTATAAAAATTCTGTAGCTTTGTATTAATAATAATAATTTGTGCAGTGCAGCGATTGATCAATAATCGATAGCTATTTATACTTGCCGTCCTTGCGGGGAATGGAATTGAAAAAACAGCGATATTTAGCTGGCACAATAGTTTTAAGCCATTACAATATATCGCGATTTACGAGGTGAGTGTGATTGGCTGAAGAAGAATTAATAAAAAGTCGCACCACTGCATACAGGATGTTAACTATTGAAGCGGTCACAGTCGGAGTCTGTGGGCTTCTTTTTTTTGTGTTTTTCAGTCTTGAATTTGCCTGTTCAGTTTTTTTGGGCGGTTTGGCATTTATTTTACCAAACGCAGTGTTTATTGGATTTTCGTTAAGGAAATCTGGAACGGGTTCAAGTAGTAACACGTTAACTTGGTTTTATATTGGTGAAGCAATCAAGATCGTTACGACAATAATAATTTTTGCGATCTGTATTGTATTAATTACACCGTTAAGTATTGGATTGATGTTCGTCAGCTATATCGTTGTTTTGTTGATGAATCTGACAGGGTTAGCAATTTTTTTTAATGAATAAATAAAAATATTATGGCATCAGATTCCCAAGGTCCGGCTACAGCTACCGACTATATTACTCATCATATTCAAAATATGACCTATGGTCAGTTACCCGCTGGTTATGAAAGGGCCGATGGTTCGATCTTGAGCGAAGCGGCCTGGACTATGGCACATAGTGCCCAAGAGGCAAAAGACATGGGCTTTTGGGCATTTCATCTTGATACTCTTGGCTGGTCTATATTTCTTGGTGCATTGTTTTGTTTTTGTTTTTATCGGGTTGCCAAAAAGGCCACTATAGGTGTCCCTGGAAAATGGGCTGGTTTACTTGAAATGATGGTTGAGATGGTTAACAAAAGTGTTAAGGAATCATTTCATGGAGAAAGTAAATTAATTGCACCATTAGCTCTTACCATATTTATCTGGGTTTTATTGATGAACACGATGGATTTGGTTCCAGTCGATTGGTTGCCATGGTTGGCGCAGAAATTATCTGGTGATCCACATCTTTATTTTAAAGTGGTCCCAACCACGGACCCTAATACAACCTTTGCTATGTCGTTGAGTGTCTTCGCACTTATTATTTTCTATAGTATAAAAGTGAAAGGTGTTGGTGGATTTATCGGCGAATTAATTTTTCACCCATTTGAATCAAAAAATATTTTTGTAAAAATTCTTTTAGTACTTCCTAATTTATTATTGGAAGGAGTTGCACTCTTGGCCAAACCGGTATCTTTGGCTTTGCGTCTTTTTGGTAATTTGTATGCAGGTGAGTTGATCTTTATCTTAATTGCATTGTTGGGATGGGTACAGTTACCTGCACATTTTGTCTGGGCAGTATTTCATATTCTGATTGTTATCTTACAGGCGTTTATTTTTATGATGTTGACTATCGTCTATCTAAGTATGGCAGCAGAAAAACACTGATTGGATGTTGTACTTAACGTTTTAATTTTTATTTGGAGGAAATCATGGAATCAATCTATGCATTTACAGCGTTAGGCGTGCTCCTGGTATTGGGTATGGGTGCGTTCGGAACCGCTATCGGGTTTGGAATTCTCGGTGGTAAGTTTCTGGTGGGCGCAGCACGTCAACCAGAATTGGCGCCGATGTTACAGGTAAAGATGTCTCTGGTCGCTGGTCTTATTGACGCGGTAACCATGATCGGTATTGGTTTTGGTATGTGGTTTACATTTGCTAATCCATATGCGGATGCGGCCAAGGCTATGATGGGCGGTTAACCGATTATTTCATTGATACAAATTAATGAGGCTTTCTAAATGAATTTCAATGCAACAATATTAGGCCAGACGATAGCCTTTGCGTTTTTTGTCTGGTTCTGCATGAAGTTTATCTGGCCCTTGTTGCTGGGCATGATCGAAGAGCGTGAAAAACGTATCGCTGATGGTCTTGCTGCCGGAGAAAAAGGTGAACAGAAATTATTGGATGCAGAACAGCGTCTTCAGGATGCTATCGATGAAGGCAAACAAAAAGCGGCAGAAATAATTAGTAAGGCACAAAAACGCGGCGATGAGATAGTTGACGAAGCTCGTGAAACTGCGAAAGGAGAAAGTGCACGTATTAAGGAAAGTGCATTAAGTGAGATTGAACAGGAAAAGGAAAAAGCTCGACAAGAACTAAAAGATCAAGTCGCCACATTGGCTATAACGGGTGCCGAACAAATACTGATGCGGGAAGTTGATCACTCTGCTCATAATGAAGTGTTGAAAAAGATCAGCCAGCAATTATAGGAATAGAGACTAATTAGATGTTAGAAAAAGCAACGATTGCCAGACCCTACGCTGAAGCTGCCTTCGATCAGGCCCTGGAAGAAGGCAAATTAACTGACTGGTCGGCGATGTTGAATCTACTTGCAATAGTTGTTTCCGATGACAATATGCGCGGTGTTATTCATAACCCGAAACTGGATAGCGAACAGCTACATCAATTCATCGTTGATATCTGTGGTGATAAGTTGGATCAATCAGGTAAAAACTTCGTCAGGATTCTGGTTGATGCTGATCGTATTGGTCTGGCAGCTGAGGTGTTTAATATTTTCGAACAAAAACGAGCGGCGGCAGAGGGCATTAGTGAGGTTGATGTGATTTCAGCCTTTCCATTAGATGATTCCCAAATAAAGGTAATTTCTGATTCCATTTCAAAACGTACCGGTAAGAAAGTTGATATCAATACTGAAGAAGATAAAGACCTGATTGGTGGTGTCATTATTAAAGCAGGCGATTCTGTTATTGATGCCTCATTACGAGGTCGTTTAAAAGAATTAAATAGTGTATTTGCGCAATGACGGGTGTTTCTAAAAATAGTGATTTTTTTGTGAGAGCAAGGAAGTCCTGCGCGGAAAACCGGAGTGTATATGTAATACATGAGGATTTGAGCACAGGGCTAACACAGCTATCGCGTAAAAAGTACATTTTTAGAGATACCCGAAGTTATTAAATGAGGAAAGACTATGAGTATCAGTGCAACTGAAATTAGTGATCTGATTAAAAAGAAAATTAAGGAACTGGATCTCGATACCGAGGCACGTACCGAAGGTACGGTTGTTAGTTTGGCTGACGGTGTTGCCAGAATCCATGGTTTAAGTGATGTAATGCAGGGCGAAATGATTGAGTTCCCCGGCAACACTTACGGTTTAGCGCTTAACCTGGAACGTGATTCTGTCGGTGCGGTTATCCTGGGTAATTATGAACATATCTCTGAAGGTGACGTGGTCAAATGTACCAAGCGTATCCTGGAGGTACCGGTCGGTGAGGGGCTATTAGGTCGTGTGGTTGATTCACTCGGTAACCCTATCGATGGTAAAGGTGACATCACTGCAGCGGAAAGTTCACCGATTGAAAAGATTGCACCGGGTGTAATCGCCAGAAAGTCTGTTGGCCAACCAGTACAAACGGGTTTGAAGTCGATTGATTCCATGGTACCGATTGGTCGTGGCCAACGTGAATTGATCATTGGTGACCGTCAGACCGGTAAGACAGCGGTAGCTATTGATACCATCATTAATCAAAAGGGCACCGGCGTTAAATGTGTCTACGTGGCGATTGGTCAGAAGGCGTCATCCATTAATGTTGTAATTCGTAAACTCGAAGAACATGGTGCAATGGAACATACGATTATCGTTGCAGCAACAGCATCAGATTCAGCTGCAATGCAATACATTGCACCTTATTCCGGCTGCGCCATGGGTGAGTTTTTCCGTGACCGTGGTGAAGACGCTTTGATCATCTATGATGATCTAACCAAACAGGCCTGGGCCTATCGTCAGGTTTCATTGCTATTAAAACGTCCACCGGGACGCGAAGCCTATCCAGGTGATGTGTTCTATTTACATTCGCGTTTGTTGGAACGTGCTTCACGCATTAATGAAGAGTATGTGGAAAAGATCACGGATGGAAAGGTTAAAGGTCAAACCGGTTCATTGACGGCATTACCTATCATTGAAACACAAGCGGGTGACGTATCAGCATTCGTACCTACCAATGTGATCTCAATTACAGACGGCCAGATCTTTTTGGAAACAGATTTATTTAACTCCGGTTTCCGTCCTGCGATTAATGCAGGCCTTTCCGTATCCCGTGTGGGCGGTGCTGCGCAAACCAAGATTATTAAAAAGTTAGGTGGTGGTGTTCGACTAGCACTAGCCCAATATCGTGAACTAGCTGCATTTGCTCAGTTTGCTTCAGACCTTGACGAAGCAACACGTAAGCAATTGGAACGTGGTCAACGTGTCATGGAATTAATGAAGCAGAAGCAATACTCACCATTATCGGTTGCTGAAATGGGTGTCAGTCTATTTGCTGTTGAAAATGGTTACATTGATGACATCGAACTGGAAAAGATCGGTGACTTCGAAGCAGCATTGCATGATTACATGAAAAGCGATCAATCTGCCTTGATAGATAAGATTGGTGATGAAGGTAATTATGATGATGATATTGAAAATGGCATTAAGGATGCTATTGAGAAATTTAAAGCGAATAATACCTGGTAATTTTTATGCGCGACTACTGCACTCGGCTACTCTTTGTTAAAAAGGTTTTCAAAATGCTCATGTACTGCCGTGTACACTCCGCTTTTTCAAACCTTTTTGCCGCGATTAGCCTTCGTTCGTAACGTCGCTTAATTAATGATAAAAGTTAAAATATAGAAAATTAGGTAAAGATAAATGGCTGGTGCTAAAGAAATACGAACCAAGATCGCGAGTGTAAAGAATACACAAAAGATCACCAAGGCAATGGAAATGGTCGCTGCGAGTAAGATGCGTAAGGCTCAGGATCGTATGCATGCTGCGCGCCCTTATGCTGAAAAGATTCATAATGTCATTTCTCACCTTGCCCATGCAAACCCGGAATATGAACATCCTTATCTGGTTGCACGTGAAGAAATAAAGCGTGTTGGTTTGATTGTTGTGTCAACAGATCGTGGTCTTTGTGGTGGTTTAAATGCGAATATGTTTCGTATGTTGTTAAGACAGTTCAAGCAATGGGAAGGAGAAGGTAAGGAAGTCGATTTATGTGTTATCGGATCTAAGGCTGCCGGTTTTTTCGGTTCTATTGGTGCAAACATCGTTGGACAGGCGACACATCTGGGTGATGAGCCGAGTCTGGATGAACTTATCGGTACCGTCATGATCATGCTGAATGGTTTTAAAGAAGGCGATATTGATGAACTTTATCTAGTTTCAAATAAGTTTGTTAATTCAATGACACAGGATCCTTATCTGGAACAATTGATTCCGGGTAAAGCAGTAGAAGACGAAGACTACGGTCATCATTGGGATTATTTATATGAACCTGATGCTGAAGAAGTATTGGATCAGTTACTAACGCGTTACATCGAATCGCAAGTTTATACTGGTGTAGTTGAAAACATTGCCTGTGAAATGGCGGCACGTATGGTGGCGATGAAGAGTGCGTCGGATAATGCAGGTAAGCTGATAGACGAATTACAATTGATTTATAACAAGGCGCGACAAGCAGCGATTACACAGGAATTGTCTGAGATTGTTGCCGGTGCTGCGGCTGTTTGATTAAAAATGTTGTTACATCCTTGTAACAAAACTGAATTTTAATTTGATATAGAGAATAAATACGAGGAACGAAACCATGAGTTCTGGAAAGATCGTACAAATCATTGGCGCAGTTGTTGACGCTGAATTCCCCAGTGATGCCATCCCTAAGGTTTATGATGCGCTAATTGTTCAAGGTGAAGGTATCAACACTACACTTGAAGTGCAGCAGCAATTGGGTGATGGCGTTGTTAGAACCATTGCATTGGGTTCTACTGATGGTCTGCAACGTGGTTTAGAGGTGACTAATACAGGTGCTGCGATTTCAATTCCTGTTGGTACCAAAACACTTGGTCGTATTATGAACGTATTGGGTGAAGCTATTGACGAAGTAGGTCCGATTGAAACCGATGAAAAGATGGAAATTCATCGTGATGCACCGGAATTTACTGAACTCAGTCCCTCTACCGAACTGTTGGAAACCGGTATTAAAGTGATCGATCTGGTTATCCCGTTTGCAAAAGGCGGTAAAGTCGGGCTGTTTGGTGGTGCCGGCGTGGGCAAGACGGTAAACATGATGGAGCTCATTAATAACATCGCAACCCAGCATTCAGGTTTATCTGTGTTTGCCGGTGTCGGTGAACGTACTCGTGAAGGAAACGATTTCTATCATGAAATGCAGGAATCCGGGGTAGTTAATGTAGAAGAATTTGAACAATCAAAAGTATCGATGGTTTACGGACAGATGAATGAGCCACCGGGTAACCGTCTTCGTGTTGCTTTGACCGGTTTAACCTTGGCAGAAAAATTTCGTGATGAAGGTCGAGACGTATTATTGTTTATCGACAATATCTATCGTTTCACCCTTGCAGGTGTGGAATGTTCAGCATTGTTAGGCCGTATGCCATCGGCTGTGGGGTATCAACCCACTCTGGCGGAAGAGATGGGTAAACTGCAAGAACGTATTACTTCAACCAAGACCGGATCGATTACGTCCATACAGGCTGTTTATGTTCCTGCGGACGATTTAACGGACCCGTCACCGGCGACAACGTTCTCGCATTTGGATTCAACGGTTGTGTTATCTCGTCAAATTGCAGAGCTGGGTCTTTATCCGGCAATTGATCCACTAGATTCAACCAGCCGTCAGTTGGACCCATTGGTTGTGGGCCAGGAACACTATGATGTCGCACGTGGTGTACAAAACACCTTACAACGTTATAAAGAATTACGAGACATTATTGCTATATTGGGTATGGATGAATTGTCTGAAGAAGATAAACTGGTTGTCGCCCGTGCGCGTAAGATTCAACGTTTTCTTACCCAACCATATTTTGTTGCAAAGGTGTTTACCGGGCTGGAAGGTGAATATGTTCCTTTGAAAGAAACCTTACGAGGTTTTAAAGGTATCATCGAAGGTGAATATGACGATCTACCAGAACAAGCCTTTTATAATGTCGGTACGATTGACCAGGCGGTTGAAAAAGCGAAAACTCTGTAAGGAGTTAAACTCACTATGACTAATACTATTCATGTCGATATCGTAAGTGCGGAACACGAGATCTATTCGGGTGAAGCTGAAATGGTATTTGCCCCGGCTGAATTGGGTGAAGTCGGCATTGCCCCCGGTCATGCGCCTTTGGTGACCAAGATGGGACCTGGGGAAGTACGGGTTAAGGATACCGAAGGTAATGAATCTGCGTTTTATGTTTCAGGTGGTATGCTTGAAGTCCAACCTAAAGTGGTCACAGTATTATCGGATACGGCACAACGCGCAGAAGACCTTGATGAAGCAGCTATTCTTAAGGCGAAGGAAGAAGCAGAAAATGCCTTCCATGAAAAGACTGATGCCATCGATTACGCCAAGGCGAGAGCAGCCCTGGCGGAAACAGCGGCACAATTACAGACTATTCAGCGTTTAAGAAAACGCAGCGGTCGTTAATTTATTATTAACGTGGTGAATTTTCACCACGTTAAATCAATCATATATCTCGGTTGTCAGCCCGGATATAATGCCAAATAAATTTCATTTCATGTTTTGTTCATGAGGAAAAATAATTCATGAGTCTATGTATTGTCATCCTTGCAGCAGGCCAGGGTACGCGGATGTATTCCGACAAACCCAAGGTCTTACATAATCTTGCCGGCAAGCCATTACTTGCGCATGTTTTACAGACTGCAGAATTAATAAAACATCGGGAACTGTTTGTCGTTTATGGTCATGGTGGAGAATTGGTTCCTGAAGAAATGGGTGAACAACCTGTCACCTGGATCAAGCAGGAAGAACAACTTGGTACAGGTCATGCTGTTCAACAGGTTTTACCCCATATTCCTGATGTTGATGATGTTTTAATACTTTATGGTGATATTCCTCTTATCACACACGGAACACTGGAGGCATTAATTAAATCATCTAAAGAAACCGGCTTTTCACTACTGACTACTTTTCTGGATGATCCTCGAGGCTACGGTCGAATTATACGAAATGCGAATGAAAATATAACAGCTATCATTGAAGAAAAAGATGCGACAGAAGAACAACGACTATTATGTGAAGTAAATACAGGCTTCATGTCCATTAAAGCAGAACTGTTGAAACGTTGGGTTAGTTTACTAAAGAATGAAAATAAGCAGAATGAATATTACCTGACCGATATTGTTTCTATGGCTGCCAAAGATAATGTAGCAATTACACCTGTTATCGCTGAATCAGATGTTGAAGTCAGGGGAATAAATAATCGTAACCAATTAGCAGAAGCAGAACGTTATTACCAATTAGTGCAGGCACATCATCTCATGCATCATGGTGTTGGATTGTCCGATCCTGCGCGTTTTGACTTACGTGGTGAATTGGAAGTTGGGCGTGACAATGAGATCGACATTAATGTTGTTATTGAGGGTAGAGTAAAATTAGGTAATAACGTAACTATAGGTGCTAATTGTTATATCAAGGATACAATCATTGCTGATAATGTTCATGTGTTACCTAATACAATGATAGACAATGCGATTATCGGAAATGGTTGTCGCATTGGGCCGTTTGCACGGATACGTCCTGATACGACTTTAGCCGAAGAAGTCCATATAGGTAATTTTGTTGAATTGAAGAAAACCGATATAAGCAAGGGAAGCAAGGTTAATCATTTAACCTATCTGGGTGATACTCATGTTGGTTCGGGTACAAATATTGGTGCTGGAACCATCACCTGTAATTATGATGGAGCTAATAAGCACAAGACAATCATCGGTGATAATGTGTTTGTCGGTTCAGATGTACAATTAATTGCACCGGTTAAGGTTAATGACGGTGCTACTATCGCTGCTGGGGCAACAATAACCAAAGATGTAGCCGAAAATGAACTGGCAATCAGTCGCACGGATCAAAAATCTATCGCTAATTGGAAACGTCCGCTTAAAAAATAATTATTGATATGAAAGTTGGTTTTTATCAATTTCGTCCTTTATTTGGTAGGCCTAAACATAATTGTAAAAAGATCCTTACAGCATTGGAAAATATCGATGCAGATTTAGTTGTTTTACCTGAACTTGCCTTATCCGGTTATTACTTTAAAGATAAGAATGAATCATTAAAGTACGCCGAAGATCCGGATAAAAGTTTTCATCTTGATAGAATGGTCGAACTTGCAAATAAACGTAATTTACATTTGATTATTGGCTTTGCAGAAAAAAGAATTAATGAATGCTACAACAGTGCGGCGTTAATTGGCCCTCATGGTATTGAACATATCTATCGAAAGACACATTTATTTAATGAAGAGAAGTTTTGTTTTGATCCGGGCGACACACCTTTTATCGTAAACGATATAAAAGGTGTAAAAATAGGTATTATGATCTGTTTTGACTGGGCATTTCCTGAAGTTACAAGGGTATTAGCACTGCAGGGTGCGCAGGTAATTTGTCAACCTGCAAATTTGGTATTATCTTTCTGTCAGCAAACCATGTTAGCCCGATGTATCGAGAATAAGGTATTTGCAATTACTGCAAATCGATATGGGATGGATAAGCGCCCACATGGTACCCTGAAATTCACTGGCAAGAGTCAGATTGTTGCACCTGGGGGCAAATTATTACATCGTGCAGCATCACAACGGGATGAGCTATTTATTACAGAAATCAATCCGCGAGAAGCAGAGAGTAAAATGCTTACTCAACATAATGATGTGTTTGCTGATCGCCGTCCGGAATTATATTCACTTTTAACCAATAAAAATTAACGGGTGATAATTATGAGCTTTGCTACAGCCGATCTCTATGACGAACATGAAGAAAACCTGCAAATTGCAACACCAATGTTCAACGATTATGGCGGGAAAAAAAAATTTGCTGGCCCGGCATCTACAGTAAAGGTATTTGAGGATAATTCTCTGGTAAGAACTGCTCTGGAGGAGCCGGGAGAGGGTAGAGTGTTAGTCGTAGATGGTAATGCCTCATTACGTTGTGCTTTAGTTGGTGATATGTTAGCTGAGCTCGGCAAGAAAAATGGCTGGGAGGGGATAATTGTTTACGGTTGTATTCGAGATTCTGCAGTGATTGCAGATATTGATATCGGTATAAAGGCGTTAAATACAAACCCGCGTAAGAGTGTTAAAAAAGGTGTGGGTGATCGTGATTTAACATTAAATTTTGCTGATGTAACAATTAACCCTGGAGATTATATCTATGCTGATGAAGATGGATTTGTTGTTAGCAATAACAAACTTCTTTGAGTAGATACAAGAATATATTTATTAGTTGATTTTTGGTCTAAACTTCTTTTATTAATAAGGTGGGGACTAAATTATGAAGCAAATTACGATATTTATTAGTTTCTTATTTATTTTAGGTATTAATACACATGTCTTTGCTGAATGTACTCCGCAAACAGATAGTGGTACGGAAATATTCAGTACCCTGGCTGGAGCCGCTTTAGGAGGTTTGGTTGGTTCGCAAATCGGTGGTGGTACGGGAAAAAAGGTTGCCATTGGCGCTGGTGTAGTGGCTGGTGGCTTTCTTGGTAATAAGGTAGGTACCGCACTGGATTGCCAGGATCAGCAATACCATTACGATACGACTCAAAATGCTCTGGAAACAAAAAAGACCGGGCAATCCTCGAACTGGGTTAATCCTGACACAGGACATTCAGGAGAAATAACACCAACACGGACTTATACTTCTGACGATCAACCTTGCAGAGATTATACGCAAACAATTTATATCGATGGAAAGGCGGAAGAAGTTAATGGTACGGCATGCCGGCAGGAAGATGGTAGCTGGAAACCGTTGGGTTAAAAGTTAAGTAAACCCGCTTCGGCGGGTTTTTCATTTATAGCTTAAGAATACCCTAAGGAAATGTTATGAGATCTGTATTTACTGTCGATCTATGCTGAAAGTAGAATGGTGGCGATGGATGCAAAATGTGCACCTGCTGTAGATGCAGGCACCTCTAAAGTGCCAGTCTCAGTTTCGGGTTCAGTTCAGTTCTTTTAAAAACAGATATTTTTTCCTGTATTATGTTAATTAATAAAAGTGAAAAGCTGGAAAAACGAAATAACTTTATTTTTTTATTATTAGGCTGTTGTATTTCTGTTGCATTGCTTCTTATTTATCGTGAAGGGTTTACCTGGTTTTCTGCAACGAACTGGTCAGATATTTCTATTGTTAAATGGATTTCTATAAGTTTCATTCTAATTGTTGCATTACTGCTTCAATATTATTTTTTAATGTTATTACGTCATAGTTTTTTGAAATATTTGGTACTTTGGTTTATTCCCATAGCATGGCTGTTTAATAATGGTATCGTCGCCATGCATCGCTTTTTGGATTGGACGACTGATATTGTTTCACCAGCCGGCTGGATCCCTTTAGGTGATCTGGTGGGGTGGTTATTAAGCGCTATATTTTTACCGTTTTTAATTACAAGTGGTGCAGTTGTTGCAATCGTTGATTCAAGTAGTTTGATGATAACGCAAGCCTGTTATTATGCTCGTATTGCTATCGATGTTGCCGATATTTCTATATGGCAGATTGGCTCTTATATTCTTAATTTTATAAGTATTTTTTGGGATATTATCAGTAATTCCCTGGTGCAGGAGATTGCCTCTGAAACAATGAAGGATCGGTCATTTTTCGAATTTAATTTATCAAATGCGTTTCGTATACCTTATTGGGTTCAAAGTATTGGCTATAGTTTTACCTGTTTGCTTACCTAAACTATTCAATAGTTAGCAAGAATAATATCTATTGCTTCTTGCATATATTTTCTCCATTGAGACTCAATAAAAGCAGCATAAAATTCAATAGAAATTCGGCAACGGCTAAAACTTTCTTTTACAACTTCATAATTATTCATAAATACTTTTTATCAAAAAATACAGTGTTTGGTAAAATCGGTTAACTCATTTGCAGTCCAATCACCCTTAGGTTTTTCCTTCATCTGTGCACACCATTTTTCGCTGCCAACTTCCGGTGCACACGCTGATAAAAAACATAATAAAATTGTACAGGGAATTAATTGTATAAATTTATTCATGTCTTACTCCGCTTGTTAGTTTAGTTCAAGAAATACTTTCCTGGCTGCAGTTATTGTTGCATCTATATCATCATTGGAGTGCGTGCTTGACACAAAACCGGCTTCAAAGGACGAAGGTGCCAGATAAACCCCTTCTTTCAACATGCCATGAAAAAATTGATTAAATTGTTCTTGATCACAAGCCATGACTTGTTGAAACGAATATATTTTTTCATCATTGGAAAAGAATAAACCGAACATGCCGCCAATATGATTCGTCGTGAATGGAATGTCTCGATTCCTGGCTTCTTCATTTATTCCATCAACAAGTCGTTTTGTTTTAGTTTTCAGGGTATTAAAAAAATCGGGTGCTGATATCATTTCCAGTGTTGTTAGTCCGGCAGTCATTGCAACAGGATTCCCCGATAAAGTCCCGGCCTGGTAAACAGGACCATCAGGTGCAATGTTATCCATAATCTCTTTTTTTCCACCAAAAGCGCCTACTGGCATGCCACCGCCAATTACTTTACCGAGTACAGTTAAATCAGGTGTAATGTCGTATAGTGATTGTGCTCCACCCAGGGCAACACGAAAACCACTCATAACTTCATCAAAGATTAATACGCTTTGATATTCACTGCTGACATCTCTTAATGTAATAAGAAAATCATTGTTACCTGGTACACAATTCATATTGCCGGCAATCGGTTCAACAATAATGGCTGCGATTTGTTCACCGAGTTCCGAAAAGATGTTTTTAACCTGTTCTGAATCATTGTAAGACAAGGTAATGGTATGTTGTGCCAAATCAGAAGGGACACCCGGTGACGTGGGTACACCTAATGTTAATGCACCCGAACCGGCTTTAACCAATAAAGAATCGGCGTGTCCGTGATAACAACCTTCGAACTTAATAATCTTATCCCGGCCGCTATACCCACGTGCCAGGCGTATAGCACTCATCGCAGCCTCTGTGCCTGAGCTGACCATCCTGACTTTCTCTATTGACGGCATTAAATTGCAGATCTTGTTTGCCATCTGTGTTTCTATTTCGGTTGGTGTGCCATAGCTAAGGCCTTTATCGATGGCTTTATGCACAGCTTGTATAACTTCAGGATAGGCATGTCCCAGGATCATTGGCCCCCAGGAACCGACATAATCGATGTATTGTTTACCTTCACTGTCATATAAATAAGGACCCGAGGCCTTTTCAATGAATAACGGAATACCGGATACTGATTTAAATGCCCGTACCGGTGAGTTCACTCCCCCGGGGATATGTTGTTTTGCTGCATTAAATAGTTTTTCTGTCATGTTTTAAATAAATTGTTAAAGTCTTTGGTTGCCTGGCTTGTATTTGTTGCTGAATAAAGTCCATTAATCACGGCTAAAAGATCAGCATGAGCATCTACCAATTGCTTGCCATTTTCCGGTGTAATGCCACCAATGGCAACTATTGGTATTGCCAGTCTGGTTTTTGATTGCAATAGTAGTTCGATAGGTGCTTCTACAGCATCAGGTTTGTTGGTCGATGGGAAAAAAGATCCAAACGCGACATAGTCAGCACCATTTTTTTCTGCACTGATAGCCCGATTTAAGTTGTTATAACATGAGATACCAATGATTTTAGATCCAATAACTTTACGGACAGTATGAATATCATCATCGTTTTGTCCCAGATGGATTCCATCCGCTTCCAGTTCTTTTGCCAGAGCCAAATCATCATTAACAATAAAAGGAGTATTATATTGATGACATAGTGATTGTATTTTTTTTGCAAGATCTTTTTTATTGGTTTTATTTAAAGTTTTATTACGATATTGTAGTAATGACACTCCCACATTAAGTAATTCTTCTGTTTTATCTAATAAATCATTATTTGTCAGATTCACACAATCTGTGATGGCATAAACACCATTTTGAATTGGTATGCTCATGGCGTAATTAGATAGATAATCGGGTGTTAGATAAAAATAAGTAAACTAATAATAATTAATAATAGAATAATAATAATTGAAATGAGGAAAACTGAATTTTCAAAAAATGATGTTTCAACATTTATTAATGATTTTTTATTGGTTTTATTTCTTGCGACCATTCGCCATTGAGTTTGTGTCGATATATTAGGATCGGTTAACGTTTTTCGCCATTCATCAACTGTTTGTGGTCTTTCTTCCCGGTCACTTCTTAAAGCATGTTCAATCGCTCTTAGGAAAAACACGGAATAATCTCCGGAGTGTTTATCTAATGTACTCCACATTTCATTGAAATTCTCTTCACTCGAAGAGCCGGCTCGAAAATTTGAATCAAGTAGTTTATTACCTGTAATTACCTGATAAATCGTAGCACCCAAACTGTAAATATCCGTCCACGGTCCCTGTGTATCACTTTTCCCATGATATTGTTCATAAGGTGCGTAACCAGGAGTAACTAGCTGGGTAAGGGTTTTATCATCGTCTAAAGTGAATCTCGCGGAACCAAAATCAATCAAGACCGGAGTTTTATCATTTCGAATAAAAATATTCCCAGGTTTAATGTCTCGATGAATAAACCCCTGGTTGTGCATTAATTCCAATCCATCAAGTAAAGGCAGAATAATATTATAAAGCTCTTCTTCACTAAATTTTTTATTTTCTTTAATTAACTCACTTAAAGTCTTACCTTGCTCATAAGTCATTACAATATAGGCAGTATTATTCTCACGTATTATAGAATAAATTTTTACAATATTCGGGTGGTTAAATAAACGTAATGTGTTGGCTTCTGTAATAAATCTGTCTTTACCCCATTTAACCATTTCCTCAGCTTGTTCACCCTCAGTGTAAATGGAATGATCTGCATGTCTGGCCGAGTAGCCATTAAGAAAAAACTCCTTAATCGCGACTTGTTGATCGAGATTAGTATCTTGTGCAAGGTAGGTTATGCCAAAGCCACCACGACCAAGCACTTTCTTGATTTTGTACCAATTAAGCTGATAATCGATGGGTAAAGACGTATTGTTGCTCATATTAATTTCTTTTTTTAAAGAATCGGTCTGGTTGTGCTTGTCCCTGCCCTAATTGTAAGCCATGTTTTAAAGTATTCCAGGTATATTCTTGTGCCTCTTCAATGGCCTTTTGTGTATTATTTCCCAGGGCTAATTGAGCTGCAATGCGGGCTGAAAGAGTACAACCCGAACCATGATATGTATTCGGTAATCGTTGCCAACGATATTCCCTGGGAGTTTTATCTTTTGCATAAAATTTGTTAATTACATTATCTGTTTCTTCATGTGTTCCGGTTATCAATACATTTTCTGAACCGAGTTGAATCAAGTATTCTGCCGCAAATTCTAAATTATCAGAATTTGATAATTTTCGGGCTTCATCACTGTTAGGTGTAACTATTGTTGCAATAGGGACTAGTAGAGAGGTTATTTTTTCTAATACTAATTCATCTGAGATAACAGTACCCGAGCCGCTAGTTATGACGGGATCGAGCACAATGGGGACGGTGAAACTTGATAATTGATCATGTGCAATTTCTATTAATTCCGCATTACCGAAGATGCCTATTTTGCAAGCGTTAATTTCTATATCGTCTAATATAATTTGAATTTGTTGCTTAAATGTTTCCGGCTTTTGTGGGATTATATCGGTGACACAGTTTGTGTTTTGGGTCGTTAAGGAAGTAATGACGGTAACTGCATGGCATCCGCAATTAGCGATACTTTCTATGTCAGCCTGAATCCCTGCTCCCCCACCAGGATCATGTCCAGCAAGTACTAATACAACCGGTTTTTTAATATTGCTATTGATCATAAGCAATGTATTCTACACATCAATTTTCAACACATTAATTAAAAATGAGGAATAATTATAATGAAACAGTACATGTGTGTTATCTGTGGCTTTATCTATGATGAGTCAAAAGGATGGCCTGATGATAATATAGCTCCCGGGACAAAGTGGGATGATATCCCACCAAATTGGGTTTGCCCTGATTGCGGTGCCAGGAAAGAAGATTTTGAGATGGTGGAAATATAGTATTGTATCTACTAAATAAAGAATATTAATGAACATTGTAATAGCGTGTTATAAAAAATAATTTTTTAATTATGATTCGATTTGCTATTACAATATTCATAAGTGCATTTTTAGTTTTTCAGATACAACCAATTATCGCGCGATATATCCTGCCTTGGTATGGTGGTACTTCTTCAGTCTGGACAGCCTGTATACTTTTTTTTCAATTATTTCTTTTGTTAGGTTATAGCTATGCACATATTTTGCGCTTGTACTGTAAACCAATTAATCAAATAGTAATTCACACAGGATTACTTCTATTAGCATTATTATTCTTACCAATTGTTCCCGATGCAGCATTAAAACCTGATTCCCCTGATAATCCTTTACTAGGAATATGGTATTTATTATTTGTAAGCATAGGCATCCCTTATTGGTTAGTGTCAGCATCTGGTCCGCTCATTCAGTTTTGGTTTAAAGAATCATTCGCAGGTTCTTCGCCATATCGTCTTTATTCATTATCAAATGTTGGTTCTTTGCTGGCATTACTAAGCTATCCATTTTTTATCGAGCCTAATCTGGGGCTTGAATTGCAAGCATGGATATGGTCAGCAGGTTTTGTTTTATATGTTGTTCTCAGTTTAACCTGTGCCCGGAAATTTTATTTGAGTAGCAAGTTTGCGACAAGATCGGTTGAAAATAAAAAAATTAAAATCAATTTGCCAGTTGGAACAGAACAGTTGCTATGGCTGATATTATCCAGTTCAGGTTCAGTATTATTGTTGGCAGTAACTAATCAGATTACACAAGATGTTGCATCTTTTCCTTTTCTCTGGTTATTACCTTTGAGCTTATATCTACTGTCTTTTATTATTTGCTTCGATCATTCTAAATGGTATGACCGGAGGATTTGGGTGCCATTATATCTTGTTTCATTATCTTTCGGTTTTTATATTTTTACAAAAGCAAGTGGTGCTACATTATTTTCACAAATTTTTATACATACTGGTATTTTGTTTACAGGTTGCATGATTTGTCATGGAGAGATGGTACGTATTAAACCTGATCCCAATTATTTGACCTCGTTTTATTTAATGATTGCTTTAGGTGGTGTGCTAGGAGGAGCATTTGTTACATTAATCGCACCGTTGATTTTCAATGGGTATTGGGAGTTACAATTAATTTGGTGTTTTATTTTAATCCTAATCGGGTTCTTTTTATTTAAGGATTATCAAAGTGATTCATACTGGAAGAAGGTTTCGTTACAATTTATCTGGGTATCTATTTGCGGTGGATTGGGCATTGTCTTATTAAGTCTTGTCTCTTTTTGGCATGAAAATGTTATAGACTTTGATCGAAATTTTTATGGGATATTAAGGGTTAAAGATAAAGTAATTGAAGGCAACGAATATTGGAATGAAAGAGAACTATTAAGTGGTTCAATTATACATGGTAGCCAACGTTTTGATGACGAAGCAATTAAGCGTTGGCCGACTACCTATTTTGGCTGGAATAGCGGTATAGCAGTCGCTATACGTGAGCATCCTCGTTATAAAAATCGAACAGATGAAACACAAAAATTTCATGTTGGTGTTGTGGGAATGGGAACGGCAACAATTGCGGCTTTAGTGGGACAGAATGATGTGATTCGATTTTATGAAATTAATCCAAAAGTAGAAGAGTATGCAAATAAATATTTTACTTACATAAAAGATACACTTGCAGAATGGCAATTAGTTATAGGTGATGCCAGAGTTTCAATGGAACAGGAGTTAATTAGAAGGGATCGACAACAATTCGATGTGCTTGCTATCGATGCATTTAGTGGTGATGCAATACCAGTACATTTGCTAACGATTGAATCTTTCCAGTTGTATTGGCAGCATTTAAAAGAAGATGGAATTCTGGCTGTTCATATATCTAATAGACACCTGGATCTTTATCCGGTTGTCAAAGAAGCCGCACGATTTTTAAACAAGAACCATATCGTTATAGATAGTTTCCCTCAGGATGATATGTCGATTGATGAGGCTCGTTGGGTATTAATAACCGATAACCATGATTTTGTACAAAGAGAAACAGTAAGGTTAAGACAAACAGAAGGTTTGTCAAAACGGGAGATTACACTCTGGACAGATGACTATAGTAATTTACTTGATGTATTACAATAAATTTAATTTAGAACGGTTTAAGTACAGCAAGTAAAATTATACCAATCAGGAAAACCACGGGTACTTCATTGAACCACCGATACCAGATATGGCTATGTTTATTCCGGTCATACTTAAAATCAATCAATAATTTACCGCAATAGATATGATAAATTACCAGTAGAAAAACCAATAAAAGTTTAATATGCATCCAGTACATATTCGAATAACTATTCCATCCAATTGAGAATAAAGTGGTAAAGCCAAAGACTAAAGTAAGGATCCCACCTGGTGTCATTATTCCAAAATAAAGTTTTCTTTCCATGATTTTGAATCGCTCGATACTGATCTGATCATTAGACATTGAGTGATAGACGAATAATCTGGGTAAATAAAACAGGCCTGCAAACCAGGTTACCATGAAGATCAGGTGAAATGCTTTAAACCAGAGCATAGTATTATGGTAGTGTATTCAGCTATATGTAGTATCGGTTTTAGTTAAAAGTAATTCTATCTGATGGCGCAAATTTTCTATATCCACTACACCAGTTTTTTTGAATACTACCTTACCATCCGGGTCGATAAGAAGATTTGTTGGAGTAGCGATAATATTCCCAAAAGCCTTTGCTGCATTTCCATCTATATCTAAAGCAATGGTATAGGGAATATTTCTATTTTCTGAAAAGTTAAGTACAAGATTCGGGGGATCATATGACATTGCAATACCGATGATCTCTAAACCCTCTGCATTCATGTCATTATATAAATTTACCAGGTGCGGTATTTCCCGGATACATGTTGAACAGCTTGTAGCCCAAAACGAGATTAATATAGTTTTTCCCCGTAATGAATTTAAGGCAACCTGTTTGCCATCAATTGTTTTTAAACTGATATCGGGAACTAGTTCCAGTTTCGGATAAAACCACCAGATACTTACAGCGGCAGCAAAAAAAACAACCACAGCTATAAAGAAAAAAATCCTTTTTTTCATTATTCATTCATTCTGTGTTTTTATATCTGAAGTAATTGCAGGGACGGATTCTTTTTTATTTCCGTTTATAAATTCTTTAAGGGAGGTAATTATTCTTTTAATCCCTCTCCAAATTTTTGGTAATAACCAGGCCATCAAAACAATAAACAGGGTTAGGAAAACAACAAATACCCATGGGTGGGTCAGCGCAGTCCAGATACCAGCTATGACAAGCAGGTCTTCCCCGATCGATGTAAACCAGTTACTCACGGGTTCCGGTGAGGTATTAATCATGACACGTCCACCTGCCTTGGTAGCGTGGGTTGCTGCAGCTAATCCCCCACCGGCCAGAAACGCAGCAAGTTCGACTGCCGGTGTCGTATCGCCAACGGCACTCATCGCCAGGACTGCACCAAGGGGAATTCTTATAAATGTATGTAAACTATCCCAGGCTGTGTCTACTCCTGGTGTCTTATCAGCAAAAAATTCAACACAGTACATGAGTCCGGCTGCAGTCATGACAAGCGGGTCAGTAACAACCATTAACTCAGGTGGTAGTTCAATATTTCCGGTTGTACCAAGATACCCAAGCATGAAAACCGCAGCATAAAGGTTAATGCCACTGGCCCATGCAGTACCCATACTTAAGGCGATGTACTGAATAGTATCCATAGTATTTATCTCTCTTGGCTGATTACAACATACCTGTTTTATACAATATCGCAATTGTTACTTATTGTGTTGCAAAAATTGCTTTTAAAAACAGATATTTACAAACTAAGGCCTTATATTATTCGTATCGTTCAACAATTACTATTCAGGAAATTTATTCGTTTCTTGACAGCTTGTCTGGCTCGGATTAGTCTTAACTTTGAATTAACTGTAAATAACAGTGATTCAGCTTAATAATAATAATAACATCGAATTTAAAGCGGCTTCGGCCGCTTTTTTATTTTGTACAGGATGTACTTATGCCGTGGAGTGCATGGATGCACGGGAACGGCGTACTACATGGATGCAGGAGGTAGAACGACTCAGGAGATAAAGTCGAGGCAGTAGAAAACGTCGGGAAGTGCGTTTATAGCCTACCTGTAGGTACAAGTTTTCGAACATAAGGATGTACTAATGTATGCCGCGGAGTGCATAGGTATACAGTGTTCTACTCGATGTTAATGTACAAAAGCCTTAAACTCGCATAACTTTTATTCAGAGCCAAATATCCGGAACAAATATTTATGATTACTATTGGGATTGTCGGTGCCACAGGATATACAGGCGTAGAGTTAATGCGCCTTGTAACAATGCATCCTGATGTTGAGCTTAAGGTAGTCACATCCAATACTGAAAAGAATGAACAGGTGATTAATGTTTTCCCCAATCTTAGATCACATATAAATTTAAAATTTGATCAGCATGACACTGAAAAACTAAATGAATGTGATCTTGTATTTTTTGCTACCCCACACGCAACAGCAATGAAACAGGTTCCCCGGTTACTCGAAAAAGATTGCCGTGTCATAGATCTGTCTGCTGATTTTAGAATTCAGGATCCTGAAATATGGGAAACCTGGTATGGAGTAAAACATGCGTGTCCCGAGATCATAAATACTGCAGTTTATGGATTACCTGAACTATACAGGGATAAGATAAAAGACGCTAAACTGGTTGCGAATCCCGGTTGTTATCCGACTGCTATCATACTTGCCTTGTTACCAGCCATTAAAAATTCATTGATAGATATTAAAGATATTATTGCGGATGCTAAATCCGGGATAAGTGGTGCAGGTAGAAAAGCAACACTAGCTACGCAGTTTTCAGAGATTGCCGAGTCATTCAAGGCTTACAGTGTGTCTGGGCATCGACATTTACCGGAAATGTTACAAACTCTAAAAAGTATAAATGGTGATGATCAAATAGAATTAACATTTACCCCTCATTTGGTGCCTATGAATAGGGGTATTTTTGCAACTGTTTATGTGAAACCAAACGATCATACAGTTACCATGCAAAAGGTTTATACTGATTATTATGAGAAAGAATTATTTGTTGATTTAATGCCACCGGGGTCACATCCAGATACATTATCCGTCAGGGCAACAAATATGTGTAGAATTTCGCTTCATCCTGGTGAGAATGAATATCAACATACAATAATATTGTCAGTGATCGATAATTTAGTAAAAGGTGCTGCCGGGCAGGCAATTCAAAATATGAATTTAATGTATGGTTTTGATGAAGCAACAGGATTACTTGAACCCGGGCTAATTCCTTAATAAATATTATATGAACATGTCAAAACTTGTTGTAAAGAAACATCGCCCACTGGAAATAGCACTGGCAATAATTTTATTAAGTTCAGCTTTTTCCGTAGTAGTCTGGTTAATGCTGGATACAAATCATTGGAGTTTTATAAAAGGGCGATTAAGTAAAAGTGAAGAATCCAGGTTATTGTGGGAAGTCAATCAGGGACTTGAACAGGAAAATAATGCATTAAGAGAAAAAGTTATTATGTTGGAACGCTCCACACAGATTGATAATCAAACTGCAATGAAATTACATGATGATATTCGTTTATTACAGGATCAGGTTTATCGACTAAAAGGTGAATTAGAGTTTTATCAGGGCATTATGGTGGCAACAACAGACTCTAAAGGTCTGAATGTACAGGGTTTACATATTGAGTCGACTGACCAGGAGCGACTGTATCGATTCAAGCTTGTATTAACCAATGTGGCAAAAAGTGATAAAGTAATCGAAGTGACAATGGATATGTCTGTAGAGGGGATGAATGAAAATGGTTCAAAAGTATTACCATTAAAGGAAGTGATTGCCGGAAGTGAATTCAGGCGTGAAATAAAATTCAAGAATTTTGAACGTATTGAAGGTAGCCTTGCTTTTCCGGAGGGGTTTCGGCCCATACGGGTAGTAGTAGACTTACAACAGAAAGGGATACAAAAAGCAGCAGTACAAAGAATATTTGAATGGCCAGCAAATGCTGGGTGAAGAGGAGATAGGAATAAATGCTCGGAACGTCTAAAAAACGAAAAGCCACAAGGATTGATACCCTTGTTGGACAGCATACTGAGATACAGGGTGATATCCGATTCTCTGGTGGTTTACATGTAGATGGAACGATTAAAGGTAATGTTATTGCAGAGAATGATGGTCATTCTATGATTTCCTTAAGTGAATGTGGGACAATTGAAGGCGAAGTGAGTGTTCCCTACGTTATTCTTAACGGTGTTGTAATTGGTGATGTTCACGGAAGCGAACATGTTGAACTTGCTTCAAAAGCAAGAATCACAGGTAATGTGTATTATCATTTAATTGAGATGGCAATTGGTGCAGAAGTGAATGGAAAACTGGTCCATTCATTAGAACCTGTTGAATCACCACTAGCACTGGGTCATGGTGAACCACTGGAGGCAGGAGGCGAATAATTGCCTACGAGGTAAAAAGATATGAGTACAGTTGAACAAGAAATCCCGGGTCCGCTTATCTTTAGTCAGGCGGCAGCTACCAAGGTTAAAGAACTTATCGAAGATGAAGGCAATGATACTCTGATGTTACGTGTCTTTATCTCAGGTGGAGGATGTTCTGGGTTCCAATATGGATTTACCTTTGATGAAGAAGTCGGGGAAGGTGATACTGTTGTAGAAAATGAGGGGGTTAAGTTATTAGTTGACCCTATGAGTTTTCAATATCTTACAGGTGCCGAAATTGATTACACTGAAGGTATGGAAGGTGCACAGTTCGTTATTCGAAATCCGAATGCCCAGACCACTTGTGGCTGTGGTTCATCATTTTCAGTTTAAGCAAGTTTTCTTTTAGCTAAAATAGCTACTAATTATTCGTTAATTATTTTCCTCTTTTAATTATTCAAATTTTATTAGTTATCAGGGTTAATACAAAGACATTTGGATTATCTTTTTGTAGACTTTCTATTAGAGGTTTTAGATTAGAGTAAGATCTTGATCGTTTGGCAAAGATTCCAAAAGTTTTTTTTCTATTTTATTTTAGTTGGGGTAACTATTACTGTTACCTACATATGCATCCATTCTCAGCAAATCAGTAGAATATTAGCAGCACCAGTTTTCGACTCAATAGAATTTAATCGATATATTCTATATACGCATATATTTACGGCGTTACCACCATTGGTGATTGGGTTAGTTGAGTTTTACAAAACAATTCGACAAAAATATCCAAAACTTCATCGAAATTTAGGTAAGGCATATTGTATTTGTATCTGGATTAGTAGTGTCCTGGGTATTCTGTTAGCTTCAGCAAATACCAGAGGACCTGTAGCCCAAATAGGTTTCAGCACACTCGGAGTTTTATGGTTTACTACAACAACAATAGCCTACATACATGCACGTAAATTTAATTTTTTTATTCACCGTCGCTGGATGATTCGGAGTTATGCACTTACTCTGGCTGTAGTATCTGTCAGACCAATGTTCTGGTTTCCACCTTCGTTTATAGATTTCGAACTTTGGTACCTGGTTATTACCTGGATTTGTTGGGTACCAAATCTGATTATTGCAGAGATATATCTTCGATTAACCGATGTAAACGGTCGACTCATTAAAAATTTATCACACTAGTTATATGAAATTAAACCGCTATCCCAGCGAAATAAAAGCGGGATTATTCTGGGGAATAAATACCACCCAGCAATACTTTTGACCGGGCCCCTGTAACAGATGGCAGGTTAGCCGGCTGATTGTTAATTCTTTGTTTTGCTAACCAGGCAAAAGTTACTGCTTCAATACAGTCTGGTGCCAATCCATACTTTTTGGTCGTAGAAAGTTCAGTTTTACCTGATTGCTCTTGAAGATGTTTCATTAACAGCTTATTAAATGCGCCACCACCACATGCGATAACTTCATTGACATGTTTTGATGTGCTGTCAATTGCATCACAAATAGTTTTAGTTGTTAATTGTAATAACGTTGCTTGTATATCTTCATTAGAAATTGACGAGCCTGTTTTTTCAATATATTGATTAAGCCAGTTTAGATTAAAGTATTCGCGTCCGGTACTTTTTGGTGCTGACCTGGAAAAGTAATTATCGCTTAACATTAACTCCAACAATTTTTGATTAACATTACCTTGTTTTGCCCATGCACCATCTTTGTCATATTCTTTACCCAGATTTTTTTGTGCGCAATCATCCATCAATGCATTGCCGGGCCCTGTATCGAAACCGATAACCTCAGTATCTGAAAGAAGAGTAATATTCGCCATGCCACCAATATTCAGAACAACAATATTCTTTTCTTTTTGTTGAAATTGATATTGATGAAAGGCGCTGGCAAGTGGCGCACCTTGACCACCAACGGCCATATCCATTCTTCGAAAATCAGCAATAGTCAGGATTCCAGTCTCGCGACTGATTATATTAGGGTCGCCTATTTGGATAGAGGTAGGATGATGACCATAGGGCCGGTGCAAGATAGTTTGTCCATGGCTACCAATGGCAGCTATATCGCCAGCGTTTAAGTTATTTCCCTTTAACAGATCATTAACCGCTTTAGCAAACAGATACCCAAGTTCATTATCAAGTTCTGAAATATGCGCAATTTCGCTGTGTTCAGTTATATTACGAATTTGATATCTAAGTGAATTATCAATTGGATATTCGCGATAAGATTTTAAGGAAGCCTTACCATTGAAGCTAACCAGAGCGACGTCGATAGCATCCATACTGGTACCAGACATGAGGCCTATAAAATACACGATGATACCAATGGCTTATTTTAGAAGAGGGTATTAGCCATCTTCCATACTTAGAATCGGAGAGTTTTCAGAAACTTTGGTTTGCCGGGCAGCAAGGACACTTCTACCGGTGATACGATCGAGTTCGGTAAGCATGGGTGTAATGGTTTTTTTAAATTTAACCAAAGCATCCTGATGTATTGATTCAACTTTAGGTAATTTTACCGTCAAAGGATTGCGGTGTACGCCGTGAACTCTAAATTCATAATGTAAATGAGGGCCTGTTGCCAGGCCGCTCCTTCCAACATAACCGATTATTTGGCCCTGTTTAACACGTTTACCTTTACGAACCCCTTTAGCGTATCGATGTAAATGAGCATATACCGTACTGTATTTGCCACCGTGCTTTAAGATAACGGTTCTGCCATAACCGCCTTTCCTGCCAGCTAAAATAACCGTCCCGTCACCGGTAGCTTTAATAGGTGTTCCGGTGGGTGCAGCATAATCCACACCTTTATGTGCACGAATTTTATTCAGAATCGGATGCTTTCGCTTGAGATTAAAACGTGAGCTGATACGGGTGAAATTAACCGGTGTTCGAAGAAACGCCTTGCGCATGGCATCACCATTGTCGGCATAGTAATCGGTTCGATCATCAGGGTGTGTATAACGAATTGCACGTAAAGGCCTTTCACGATTGATAAATTCAGCAGCAACGATAGGACCTTCAGCAACTTTTTTTCCGTTTTTATATTGTTCCTGATAAATAACAGTGAAGGAATCACCTTCGCGAATATCCAATGCAAAATCGATATCCCAACCATAAATGGATACAAGTTGCATGATTAGATTGTCAGAAAGACCAGCGCGTTTGCCTGATAAAAATAAAGAATCTTTAATTACAGCGCTTGCATCTTTAACAATTGTATCAAGTTCTTCATGAACTAATTCAGATATAAAATTGTTTTCTTGTTTAGAGAGTTTTAAAGTTTGAGTCAGGTCAATTTCATACTCAAGTCCTGCAAGATCATCGCCATCAATATGGAACTTTATTCGTTGACCAGGTAATAAGTTTTTTAATTGATTAACTTCTTTACCAAGAGACATAACGTTATAAAGTTCGCCTGGAGTTAAACCTAATCTGGAAAAGATTAATGCAAGACTATCGCCTGACTTTACAGTTATTGTTTGCCAGGGGATTTCAATTTTTTGCTCAGTAATATCAATTGATGAAGTGTCGATATCGTCAATTCCGTCAGTAAGGATCTCGCTTTGTGAATTTACTATTAGATCTGCATTCAATACGGGTTCTGAATCTGCAATTTCTTCATCGTTAACAAACTCCCTATTATCCTGTGTTGCTTTATCCTCGGGACTAAATACTATTTGTTCAGAGATCGGAGGTGTATTTGATTGTTCAGCATGGTTAATTTGATTATTACCCATCCAAGTCATGAATAACCAGATGAGAGCAAAAACAATACATGTTGCTAAAGATCCGTATAACCAGGGATGAGACGAACGGGTCCGGACCGCAAGCTTTCCGGTCTTATAGTCTTTCATTATGTAGACTCTGTAAGTCACCGTTTATCCTAAGTAATTTTTAGTTACAATAGCTTTTGATTCTAGCCTCGTCAACGGTTCAATTCCCCCTGCGGGACATTTGATGACGTGATAAGCTACGCGCGATTTAAAACAACGCTGAGGATGGTATGACTGACGTACAGGAAGCCCTGGAATTCATCACCAGGGGTGCCGATGAAATTCTGTTGCTGGAAGAACTAAGAAAGAAACTGGCAACAGGAAAACCACTCCGGATAAAGGCTGGATTTGACCCAACAGCACCAGATCTTCATCTCGGTCATACCGTTTTAATTAATAAAATGCGCCAATTTCAGGACCTGGGTCATGACGTTATTTTTCTTATTGGTGACTTCACCGGAATGATTGGTGATCCAACAGGGAAAAGCGCCACTCGACCACCGCTGACTGAAACTGAAATTCAGGAAAACGCAAAAACCTATCAACAACAGATTTATAAAATTCTTGATCCAGATAAAACAGTTATTGAATTTAATTCAAAATGGATGAGTAAAATGAGTTCTGCCGATATGGTAAGACTTGCATCCAAACATACCGTAGCAAGGATGTTAGAAAGAGATGATTTTGATAAACGGTATAAATCAGGACAGGCCATAGCAATTCATGAATTTCTTTATCCACTAGTGCAGGGCTATGACTCAGTAGCCCTTGATGCCGATGTCGAATTAGGCGGGACTGATCAGAAATTTAATTTGCTGGTTGGCCGTCAATTACAGGAAGCCTATGGAAAGAAACCACAGGTCATATTAACTATGCCGATACTGGAAGGATACACAGCTAGTGATGACAAAATGTCTAAATCCCTGGATAACTATATTGGGATCACAGAATCTCCTGATGAAATGTTTGGCAAGCTTATGAGCATTGATGATGAAAAAATGTGGCGTTATTTTGAGTTATTAAGCTTTCGATCACTAGATGAGATTAATGGTTTTAAACAAGATATAGATCAAGGTGCAAACCCAAGGGATATTAAATTCAAATTGGCGGAAGAGATCATTACACGTTTCCATAATGCAAAAGCTGCGGAAGCAGCACAAACTGATTTCATCAATCGTTTTAGTAATAATGCGATACCAGATGATATGCCAGAAAGGGAAATTAATGTCGGTTCTGAAGGGATGCCGTTAGTGAATGTATTAAAAGAAGCAGGACTCGTAAGTAGTACATCGGATGGGCATCGTATGGTGAAACAAGGCGCAGTAAGAATTGATGGTGAGCGGGTAGAAGATAGTAAACAAATATTGAATTCGGGTTTTTCAGCAATATTGCAGGTTGGAAAACGTAAATTTGCCAGGGTAATTCTCAGCGACAGATAATAATTTATTACTTCAGATGTTACAGTAAATAAACGATATATTCAGGACCAGTCAGGTTTAAAATATTGCTGTGTTAGTTGTAAAAATTGAGCGAGTTTCAAGCAATATTTTCAGGTCTATTTAAACTTAATATTTCTATAAATTTCAATAACATAGTTAATCGTAAAAAAACCGTAAAGATTGGTTGACCGCATGTAACCGATCTGTATAATCTCGCCTTCCCGGTTGGGGGTATCCAACCCTGTTCTTTAACAATTCCTGATCAAGTAATTTGTGTGGGCGCTTACGTCGATGGCTTGTATCACCATTAAATTATCGGTGAAAGCTTAATTGATGTAACGTCTTATCACGTCAATTTAAAGTAATCATCGAGCCAAGATTTGCAGCCTGAAGCTGCTAAATGATTAAACTGAAGAGTTTGATCCTGGCTCAGATTGAACGCTGGCGGCATGCTTAACACATGCAAGTCGAACGGTAACAGGCGGGAGCTTGCTCCTGCGCTGACGAGTGGCGGACGGGTGAGTAATGCTTAGGAATCTGCCCAGTAGTGGGGGACAACTCGGGGAAACTCGAGCTAATACCGCATACGCCCTACGGGGGA
>JANQJZ010000016.1 GCA_028281365.1 Gammaproteobacteria bacterium
GTGTGACTGAAGACGAAATAAGTGAATTAATTGGATCCCTGGAAGCACGTTTACTTGAACTTGAAAGAAGGTTGGCAGAAGAAGCCAATCCTGATGTACGCGCAGATCTCGAAGAACTTATAGATGGTTTTAATGAAGAATTAAGTGATTTCAAGGTTTATCAGAAAGAATTACAGGAATTCTTTGCAGCAGAAGAAGAAGAGTTTGCGGATGAAGAGTTTGAAGAAGAATTGCCGGATGAAGAAGGATTATTAGAAGAAAGTGTCGAACCAGATGTTGCTGAGATTGCCAAGCTGGCCAAGGTTCTCGAAGTCATCAAGTTACGTATAGAATTTTTAAATGGTTTAAAGGCAGCAAACCCAGAGGCGCGAACAAAACTTTCCGGATTAGTAAAACGGTTATTTGGTATTGATATTGAACTGACTCAAGAAGCAATAGATAATCTTATTGAAGCTGCAGAAGCTGAAGCAGGCTTTATTGAAAATCGTATTCGTTTGTTAATTGAAGGAACAGAAGCGATGCTTACTCCTAATACTCAACCTATATTTACTGCAGAGGCCAGGGATTATAGTTCTATGCAGACAATTCACTACAGTGAAAGCGATCTTCTAAATATAAATGAATCATCAATTCATTCTTTAATTAAAGTTTACTAGAATAAAAATATGTTGAAAAAAATTATCATCGCTGTTTATATTTTTATTACATTAAGTTGTGGTAATGCATTTGCGGTAATTCTCGATAAAGCTGAAGCCGAGCAGGCTGATTTGAGTCAGTTACAGAATGAATCACAACTCTTTCAATCTATTGGTATTGGAATCGCATTATCCATTGCACAATGTGAGGGTGTTGACCTGTGTACATTGACAGTTGATGCTGATGAAGTTAAAGAATTAATTAAAGAACTTGATACAAGAATTGATAGCCTGACGTTAAGGCAAGAACAGGCTGAAGATCCGGTAGGATTTGATTCGGTATTAACTGCATATATTAATGAGCGAGACAACTATAGTTCTCATCTTGAAAAAATAGAGAGCATCACCAGTACTCTTGATGAGAAAGGCGATTTACTTGAAGATATTGAACCAGAAGCAGATTTTCCAGTTGAAGCAGCCAGAGATGCAGAGCTATTAGAGTATATTGAAGATGAATTAAGTGTGTTCGAGGATGATGAACTTGTAGATGATGAAGACCTGGAAGACTTACCAGAACTTCCAGAGATAGAAGATCCTGAAACTACACCATAACAATTAAAAAATGGCTAAAACTCAAAAAGAAACGAAAGATACGACTACACCGGTTTTACCTTTATTCTATAAAAAAGTTGTTCCATTAAATAAAGATATTCATGGAAAACTTTATATCGAAGGTATTGAAGGCTATGCACACACTAAAAAAACAAATAGTGTATATATTGCGGCAATAGAATTTCTGGCTGCTTCGAAGGAATATCCAATAGTTTTCGCTATAGCTCCAGATAAAAAAGTCTTTCCTGTAGTATTACTCGGACTTGAAAAAAATAATAATTTATTTGTCGATAAAAAGGGAAACTGGACGGCAGATTATATTCCTGCCTATGTCAGACGCTATCCATTTATATTGGCAACACCCGATGATAGCCAGGAAACATTTACCGTTTGTATCGATGAAAGTTTTCCCGGTTTCAATACGGCTAATGAAGGAAATCCACTGTTTGATGAAAAGGGAGACCATCAGGATATCTTGAAGCAAGCTGTTGATTTTCTTAAGGATTATCAAAATCATGTACAAATGACCACATTCTTTAGTGATAATTTATCCAAGTTGGATATTCTTGAGCCTGTGCAAGCAGATATTGAACTTGCTTCTGGTGCAAAGCACGCCTTGGGTGGTTTTATGTGCGTTAATCGACAAAAACTTAAGGAATTGAAGCCCGCTCAACTTGCTGAGTTAGTTAAATCAGATCAAATGGAGCTTATTTTTGCACACCTTGCTTCGCTTACTAATTTACGTTCACTAATGAATCGGATGAATTGAGAGGGAACAATCCTATCAATCTGGATGTTAATACTGCACGATATCTTTCAAAATAAAACCGCAATCTATATGAAGATGAGTAATAGTTGAGCCGAGATTTAAACCCGGATCATTTATTGAATACTTTGCCTGACTAGTTATAGATTTAAAAAAGTTTGTTTATTCGTTTTCAATTCTAATAGGTTTACTCGGGTCAACATCTTCCTTAGGACCATATTTCTTCACATAAGTTGTGATTGTTTTATCTGCTTCACTAAGTTCTTCGTCTGATAGCTTTTTCTTTGCTTTATTGACTGCCTTTTTGGATAGATCGTGTTCATGAGAGGCACCAACGCTGAACCAGACATAGGCAAACTCATAATCTTTTGGTACGCCACGACCCTTATAGTAGAGATTGCCTAATTTATACTGGGCCTGCGCTATATTTTTTTCCGATGCCTTACGAAACCATTTCCCAGCTTTTTTATAGTCCTGTTCAACTCCCTGGCCTTTCATATACATCATACCTATATAGTATTGTGCATAGCCGTGATCCGATGTTTCAGCCAAAGACTGCATCGTCGTAAAAGCCTTATCATAGTCTCCCATCAGGTAGGCAACGACACCGTCATTAAAATCTGCCTTGACGGGCAATGCGATCAGTAAAGAGATAAGAAGCAGTATTGGACTGATTTTATTCATTTTTTTAAACTCATTGTTGGTATTACATTTCAAGTTTCGTAAAATGCGCCGCTTGCCTTAAACATTATGGTGACAGCACATTTAGATACGATTTTTTATTTTCTAAATACTTAGGCCATAAAAGCGCCGAATTGTTTCATGGTAAGGCTGAATTGTAAATATGATCGAGACGATAAATGAATAAATTTCAGACATTTAGAGTGTATCAAGAGGGTACAGAGGTGGTAAGCCGTCTGGAAAGCCTTGGACTTGATGACTTAAGTTCTGGCGATATCTTGATCAAGACAGCTTATTCCTCAGTAAATTATAAGGATGCGCTCGCTGCAACCGGCAAAGGAAAAATTATTCGAAACTTTCCCTGTATTGCCGGGATCGATATGTCTGGACATGTGGTTGAGTCTAATGATGACCATATTAAAGAAGGTGACGCCGTTATCGTTACAGGTTACGACCTGGGCGTCGCACATGATGGCGGGTATTCAGAATATGTTCGAGTGCCTGCTGAATGGGTTGTCGCATTACCAAATAAAATGAGTTTATATGATGCTATGGCGTTAGGTACGGCCGGTTTTACAGTCGCATTATGTATTCAACGTCTGGAAGAAAATAAACAAACCCCGGAGCTTGGTCCATTTGTTGTTACGGGTGCAACAGGTGGTGTTGGTACATTCGCGGTCGATATTCTTAGTTCACTGGGTTATGAAGTTGTTGCTGTCTCAGGAAAAACTGAGAGTCATTCCTTTTTAAAGGATATCGGTGCTAAAGAGGTCCTGGATAGAAATGATATAAAACTGGATGGTACGCCTCTGGAGAAAGGACAATGGGGTGGTGCTATAGATAACGTTGGTGGTGACATACTTTCCTGGTTAACGCGTACCGTGAAACCATGGGGTAACATTGCATCTGTTGGATTGGCGGGCGGAAATCATCTGAATACAACAGTCATGCCGTTTATATTACGCGGAGTTAGCCTGATTGGTATAACTTCTTCCGGTTGCCCAACACAATATAGACAACAACTTTGGGAAAGACTTGCAACTGATTTGGCACCAAAACACCTGGACAGGATTGTGACTAATAAGGTAACACTTGACCAATTACCATCGGTTTTTGACAACATGTTAAATGGATTAACAATTGGCAGAACGGTAGTTGAAATCAATGCAGATTAATTTTGCTATTTAAATATTCATCGAGACATAAGTAATGGCCAAAACACTTTACGATAAATTATGGGATGATCATGTTGTACATGATTACGGTGATGGATCAGCATTGATTTATATCGATCGTCATTTGATTCATGAAGTCACTTCACCCCAGGCATTTGAAGGTCTTAAATTAGCAGGGCGTAAGCCATGGCGCCTGAATACCAATTTGGCCGTGCCAGATCATAATGTACCGACAGTTAATCGCGAAGTGATTGAAGACCCTGTTTCCCGATTACAACTGGAAACATTAGATAACAATTGCAGGGAAACCGGCATAACGAAATTTGAAATGTTTGATAGACGGCAAGGGATTGTACATGTTATCGGACCTGAACAGGGTGCATCTTTACCGGGTATGACTATCGTTTGTGGAGATTCACATACATCGACAAACGGTGCATTGGGTGCTTTTGCGTTTGGTATCGGGACATCTGAAGTTGAACATGTTCTTGCTACTCAATGTTTAGTGCTTAAAAAAGCCAAAAATATGTTGGTCAATGTTAATGGTAAGGTTGGTAAAGGTATAACAGCCAAAGATATCGTGCTTGCGACCATAGGGAAAATTGGAACAGCGGGTGGCACGGGTTATACGATTGAGTTTGCAGGCGATGCTATACGTGCACTATCAATGGAAGGTCGTATGACGGTATGTAATATGAGTATCGAAGCCGGTGCCAGAGTAGGGTTGATTGCCGTTGATCAAACAACATTGGATTATGTGAAAGGACGGCCTTATACGCCCGAAGGTGATGAATGGGATAAGGCTGTAAGTCTATGGAATGAGCTTCACAGTGATGAAGGCGCACATTTTTATAAAGTTGTTAATCTTGATGCAGCCGGGATTGAGCCCCAGGTAACATGGGGCACATCACCTGAAATGGTGGTTTCGATTAATGATACAGTTCCTTATCCTGCAGATGCTGAAAGTGATGTTAAACGCGAGGGCTTTGAAAAAGCATTAGATTATATGGCGTTGAAATCTGGTACACCTGTTTCAGATATTAAACTGGATAAAATAT
>JANQJZ010000074.1 GCA_028281365.1 Gammaproteobacteria bacterium
GTCAATTAAGATTGGGGGTTCGTCTAATGGTAGGACTACGGACTCTGACTCCGTCAGTAGAGGTTCGAATCCTCTACCCCCAGCCAATATAAAGATATAATGGAGTGATGTTGCTTAAATCTTTTTTAATATCATTTATATTCATTCTTTTTATTTCGAATGTTCAAGCTGAACTGGACCTCCTCAGTAAAAGAAATATATTTGTTGAGGAAGGAAACAATGAGATGGGGAATTTTCGATATGGAGATTTATTATATTGCCTCAAAACAGCTGAGTTTCCACCTGATTATGGTCCAAGAAAAATCAATACCAGCAATCAACGATTAATTGTCACGAATATACTGAATCAACAATGGGCAATTGGGATAAGAGAATTTCCCGATAAGGTATTAATTGAATCAATTGTAATTGATACTCAAAATTACTATACCCCAAAGGAAAAAAGAAAATACTTATTACGCCTGCTTGGCCATTGTAAACTGGATAACGCTTCCTGATAAACACAAAGAGTCTCTTTGTGATCCATTCTTTATTTACCCGTTCACAACAGTTGATACATTTATAAACTTGTAAAAAATCAATAATCAACTGGTCGAATTAGCAATATTCTCAGGAAAAAACTAGACTGCAATGCTTCTAATATCTATTACCTGAATGCGATATAACTGAATTATGCATATTAATTTGTTTTTTTGTGAAAATGCATCTACCGGAATGGACGGTAAACTAAACGTCCAGGGTATTTATTACGAGCTATATTCAAAGGGTTTTCCTACCCGGCAGGATCGCATCATCCTCGCCGGTGCTATTGAGTGGGATTACGATAAAGAAGGTCAAATCCCGTTCAAGATCGATATCGTAGATCCTGAGGAACAATCAATTTTTACGATAAATGCGCATTCCGATGTTGAGGCACGTTCAAAATCACAACCGGCAGCTATATCCCATCTTATTTTCCCCCTGGAGAACCTTATTTTTACCCGGGCAGGTCAATATCGCTCTTATCTGACTATTGAAAATGAAAAAATTTGGGGTCCTTCGTTATATGTATTGTATTCAGATAGCGGAATGTGACAGAATCATGAAATTATGTAATCAAGATTTTAAAAAGGACGCAGTAGAACAAGAAGAACACAAAAAATAAGAAGAACACAAAAATCATCTCGAGGGTACTATGTCAATTTCTGTTGGCGACGCAATCAGCTCGTTCAAAATACCCATCTTAATGGGTGTTATGGTGATTTTTGGTTTCGGAATTGGCTATCTAATCAATTACACTTTTTTCTCTGACCGCAGTCCGGTTCAACCCATCAACTTTAGCCACAAGATTCACGTTACTGACAATAATATCCAGTGCATGCATTGCCATGCCTATGTTGACAAAACACCTTCTGCAGGTGTGCCGAGTGTAAAAAAATGTATGGGTTGTCATAAAGCAATCGCAACTGATAAACCGGAGATAATTAAACTTACTGAATATTGGGACAAACAGGAACCAATCCCATGGATAAAGGTGCATGATGTCCCGGATTTTGTTTACTTCACACACAAACGTCATATTAAGGCAGGTATTGAATGTCAGACCTGTCATGGTCCCATTGAAACGATGGCACGAGTTACCCGTGTCTCCAGCTTAAAAATGCCATGGTGTGTTGATTGCCATACTGAAAAACAGGTAGAGAATGGCCGGGATTGTGTAACCTGTCATAAATGATGATTTATTTAAATAGGAATGAAGTAATTTGATTAAATAGGGTATCACTAAAAATAGTAATTTTTTTGTGAGTGTAAGGAGGCACCGCGCGCAGAACCGGAGTGTATAGATAATACATGAGGATTTGAGCACGGAGACGACGCAACAATCGCAGAAAAATTGCATTTTTAGAGGTGCCCAATAATTGGATAAGACGATGACAAATATTAATCGTAGAGATTTTCTTAAGTTAATCGGTGCTGGCAGCGTTGGTACCGGTGCAGGAGTTCTCTACGGTGAAGTCACTAAACAAACCGTCGAATTATTGATCCCTCAAGTTATACCGCCTGAAGATTATTCTCCAGGCATTGCCACCTGGTATAACACCACTTGTGGTCAATGTTCGGCCGGGTGTGGTATTTCTGTTCGAACCCGTGAAGGACGGGCAAAAAAAATAGAGGGGAACCCGGTTCATCCTGTAAACCAGGGACGATTATGTTCTATGGGACAGGCTGGTCTTAATGCCCTTTATAATCCGGACCGAATACGCCGACCACTCAAGAGAAATGCGCCAGGTGGTAGTTTTACACCGATCAGTTGGGATGAAGCCCTGACAACCCTGGGTCGTCGTCTTGGAAATTTAAAGATCCAGGGCAAGGGTAATCAAGTTACTTTACTAAGTGATGGTGTAAGAGGTCATCTCGACAAATTGTTTGCCACCTTTATGCAGGAGTTAGGTTCAGATAACTATCTGCAATATGACTTTGCTTTTCCGAATGCATTATATAAGGCAAATAAAATTTTATTCGATATTGATACCCTGCCCTACTATGACATTAAAAATACGAACTATGTACTTTCTTTTGGTGCAGATTATTTAGGAACCTGGTTATCACCGGTTCATTACAGCCTCGCTTATGGACATTTACGTCAGGGCCGTGGCAAACGACGTGGTAAATGTGTCCAGATTGAGCCACGCATGTCATTAACCGGTGCTAATGCAGATGAATGGATACCTGCTAAACCCGGAACGGAAGGTTTATTGGCAATGGCCATTGCCAATGTCATTATTAGTGACGATCATTATCGTGGTTCTGATATAGATGACTGGGCAAGTGCTGTTGGATCATATTCACCTTCGGCAGTTTCCGGTCAAACAGATATTACAGAGTCGGAAATAAAAAGAATCGCAAATGATTTTATTCGTCATCGTCCTGCCCTGGCAATTGCAGGTGATAATATTGCCAGTGGCACAAATGCCGTATCCAATATTTTAGCCATTAATGCATTAAATTATCTGGCAGGAAATCTTAATAAAGAAGGTGGCGTCATCTTTAATAAAAAACCTTCTTTAGTACAAAGTACCCAGCAACGTCATGCAAGTTACATAGATATGATGGGCTTACGCGATGCTATGTCAACTGGTCAGGTTGACACATTAATTGTGCATAATACCAATCCTGTTTTTAACTTGCCGAACTCCAGCAGGTTTAAGGAAGCATTAACAAAGGTGCCTTACAAGGTAAGCCTGTCCAGTTTCATGGATGAAACGACCGATCTTGTGGATCTGGTTTTGCCGCTTAATACCTATCTTGAATCATGGGGTGACGATATTCCTGAACCCGGGGTTGGTTTTACCACAGCAACTGTTTTACAACCGGTGGTAACACCAATATACGATACTCGATCAAGCGGCGATATTATTTTAACACTGGCACACCAGATTGGTGGTGAACTGCCCGTCGCCTTACCCTGGACTAACATGGAAGATTATTTAAAAGCGGGTTGGAAAGAAATTTATTCCGGACAAATTGCTAATAGTGCTTTTAACAGCTTTGATCAATTTTGGCGTAAAGCACTGGAATCGGGTGTCTGGGGAGAAAATAAAACTTGTGTACCGGATCGTAAAAACAAAACCAAACAGGTACAGCTTAATAATATAACCATTGCACCTGAATTTTCCGGAGATGAAAAAGACTTTCCTTTTACGCTTTTGCCTTATATAAGCCAGACCTTCTTTGATGGAAAAGGTGCGAATTTACCCTGGTTGCAGGAACTACCCGATCCTATGACAAGCATAGTTTATAACTCATGGATAGAACTCAATCCGGCAACCGCTAAAAAGCTGGGTATTAAAGAAGGTGATTTAATTAACGTACAGTCAAAAGAAGGATCACTGCAAGCACCTGCTTTTATCTTTCCTGCAATTCGACCCGATGTTATCGCAATACCAATTGGACAAGGACACACACAATATGGCCGTTATGCAAAGAATCGCGGTGTAAATCCGATCAACATACTTGAATCTATTGTAGATGATGCAAGTAATGCACTTGCCTGGAGTTCGACACGAGTCAAAATTTCAAAAACAGGTAAACATATCGATCTTGTAAAAACCAGTGGCGTAACACGCACACTGGGTCGTCAGATATTCGACAAACCAGGCAAACACAGTTAACGAGGATAAGTTATGGCAAAGATAACAGACAAGATAAAAGAATATACCCGGCCCGGTTATTACGAAAAGTTTGATTATCACTGGACCATGTCTATTGATCTTGATCGTTGTACAGGTTGTGGAGCCTGTGTCGTTGCCTGTCAGGCAGAAAATAATCTTCCGATTGTTGGTGAAAAACGTTTCAAAGAACGCCGTGAGATGAAATGGTTACGTATTGAGCGCTACTGGGAAGGTGAATATCCGAACTTGAAGCTGAAATTTTTACCTATGTTATGTCAGCAATGCGATCAGGCTCCCTGTGAAACCCCGTGTCCGGTTGCAGCTACTTATCATAACCAGGATGGCCTAAATACCCAGATCTATAACCGTTGTATTGGTACACGGACCTGTGCTGTGTACTGTCCTTATGAAGTGCGATATTTCAACTGGTTTACCTATACCTGGGATGAACCACTTGAACAACAATTGAATCCGGATGTAACAGTCAGGGAAAAAGGCGTCATGGAAAAATGTACCTTTTGTGTACAACGCATCCGCATGGCAAAAGACAAGGCCAAAGATGATAACCGCAGACGTGTTAAAGACGGTGAGGTTACACCTGCTTGTGTACAAAGTTGTGCATCAGAGGCAATGCAATTTGGTGATCTTAATGATCCGAATAGTAAAGTTTCCAAAATGACCAAAAATAAACGTGCTTATCATGTACTGGAAGAATTGAATACCAAGCCATCGGTAGTTTATTTACAAAAGGTTGAAAAGCATGACTGATACCAACTACCAGGAACCCGGTTATGCAGATGTCAATCGTGACATCCTGCAAACACTGTTGGTAACGGGGCCAAAGTACTGGATCACGTTTGGTATCTCTGCATCTGTTGCTCTGATCTGTTTCTTTGGTCCCTGGGCTTATCAACTTTATGTCGGTGTTGGTGCAGCAGGCATGAATCGAAGTGCGATGTGGGGCACCTATTTATCAAACTTTATCTTTTGGATCGGATTAAGTCATTCCGGCACTTTATTATCAGCTGTATTACATATCACTCATAGTGGTTGGCGAAAAGCCATTTACCGTAGTGCAGAAGCCATGACCTTATTCTCGCTAATGACGGCAGCCTGTTTTGTTATGGTCCATGTTGGACGACTCTGGTTTGTTCATTGGACTGCACCGATCCCTAACCCGATGGAATTATGGCCTAATTTTCGATCGCCATTGATGTTTGATGTAATGGCTGTCACGACTTATTTGACTGCAAGTTCTATCTTTATCTATATGGGCTCTGTTCCGGATTACGCAGCGGTGCGTGATGCCAGCACGGGACTACGTCGAAGACTTTATACCATCTTTTCATTTGGTTGGCGTGGCACAGCCAAAGAGTGGCATACATTAAGTTGGGCCTATATGTTCTTTGCCGTATTTGTTATACCACTTGCTGTTTCTGTTCATAGTATTGTGTCCTGGGATTTTGCCTTGTCTATTGTTCCCGGTTTACACCAAACGATTTTTGCACCTTATTTTGTCTGTGGTGCAATCTATTCAGGTACGGCGGGTATTGTCAGCGTGATGTTCCTGTTACGTAAGTACATGCAGCTTGAACGTTACATAAGAGAGATTCATCTCGATAACCTGGGTAAGTTACTTATTGTTCTGTCACTTATCTGGACGTACATCAATATTGTTGAAGTCTTTACCGGTTGGTACAGCGGAACAAGTTTTGAATATGAATTCCTGAAATTCAGACTATTCGGGTTTTATGCGCCCCTATACTGGGAGATGATCCTGTTCTGTGCTGTTGTACCGTTGTTCATGTTGCATAAAAAGATTCGTACATCCTGGAAATGGATGTTTATTATTTCAATCCTGATCAACATAGGCATGTTTACTGAACGTTTTATTATCGTAGCAACGTCATTGCCGAGAAAGTTTTTACCGGATGCTTTTGGTTTCTATTTCCCGAGTTTTGTTGAAATAATGATTTCAATCGGTTCTTTTGCGATCTTTACCACCCTGTTCCTAATCTTCATAAAATGGACGCCGTGTGTATCTATTTATGAAGTAAAAGAAACATTAAAACCATTACGGAGGGATGCGTAGATGGCTAAAAGTATCCTGGGCATTTTTCAATATGAAGAAGATTTCCTTAATGCTGCAAAATCTCTCAAAGCCTCGGGTTTTAATGACATTACGCTGATGTCACCAATTCGACTCGAAGAAGCGGAAGAGATCGTCGGATTATACAAATCAAATGTACGTTATTTCTCCTTAACAGGTGCAATCACAGGAGCCATAACCGGTTTTAGCCTGGCTGTTGTTTGTGCTTTGGTATTTATCCTGCCAACAGGTGGCCGGGCAATAATTGCATTCCCGCCTTTCCTGGTAATCACTTATGAAGTCACTATCCTGTTTGGTGTTCTCGCGACTTTACTGGGTTTTCATTTTGTCTCCGGCCTGCCTGCCTGGCGTGATAAAGCCTATAAAGTTGATACAAACATTGATCGATTTTCTATTGCTGTTGATCCTGGATCAGATACCGATTCAACGAAAATAGAACAAACACTTCGTGATGCCGGCGCGGAAGAAGTTAAGCAATTAGAGGTAGCAGCATGAATCGTGGGTTAATAATAATACCTGTATTGCTATTTAATCCTGGTTTAATTCAAACTGGCTTCGCCTTCGAATGGGATGAAGACATGCGCGATCAACCTTCCATAAAGGCCCAGGAAAGTCAGGTGAATACTAATTCGGGTTCAGTACCTCAATCCGGCAAGGAAACAATCCTGCCGCCAGCCGACATGTCGGAGCTGGTCCAGGCCAGATTGTCAGCAGGCGATCTTGAAAATCCGATAGCCAAATCTGGTGAATCATTAAATCGCGGTAAAGTCGTTTATGACATACATTGTGCGACATGTCATGGTGCCCAGGGCCATGGCGATGGGAAAGTAGGTAAAAAGTATGTGCCTGATCCCATGAACCTGACGATTGATTACGTACAACTGCAACCTGATGGCCAATTGTTTTACACGATCTCACACGGAAGCATTGCAATGCCGTATTATCGTGATGTTATCCCAATAGCAGATCGTTGGCATATCGTTAACTACATTAAATATGTACTTAGTAAACCTGGCACGGGGAATAAACCATAATGAATGCAATATCGATTAGCATAGGAGTAGATCAGGCTAAACGGAGTTACAACGGTTTATTAATCGTACTTGGTTTAGTGTTTATCTTTTCAACTGTCTGGTTTGTACATTCTCTTGGAAATGATCCAGGCAAATCCTTGTGGGGGTTTCTCACCGCGAACTATATTTATTTTCTCGGCGTAACGATGTTTGGTTCGGTTTTTGTTGCCATCCTGCGTATATGTGGTGCAGGTTGGTCCAGACCTTATTATCGATTGGCAGAACTAACAACATTATCTTTCTTTCCTTTTGCAATTACAGGTTTTCTGTACATATATAACTCGGGTAGTGAGTACCTGTTTTATTGGGTTACTGATGACGGACACCATAGTCCCTTTTTAAACGAATCTTTCCTGTTATACCGCAATTTGTTTGCGTTATTACTATTTTATATTCTCACATTAATATATTTCATTGCCGGTTTATTGCCGGACATTTCCGAACAGGATGCAACACAAGGATCAACATTACGACAAAAACTTTACCGATGGCTGCTGTCAATCAAACAAAACAAAAATGAAGATTCATTAAAACGTAACGTTTATTTCTATTCTCCTGTCATTATCCTGTCCGCTGCGTTAGCTATGACTTTTATCGCATGGGATTTTGGCATGATGTTAGTCCCCCATTATCATAGTAGTGTTTACCCTATGTACTATATGATTGGAAATATGCTTGCAGGTACGGCAAGCATGATAATTCTTGCTATGTTAATGAAGAGATTTGTTCCGGTAGCAAATTATTTTACAACACGACAGGTACATTTTATTGCTGTGTTGATGACGGCATTAACCCTGTTCTGGCTATATCTCTTCTGGGCCCAGTTTTTTGTCAGTTGGTTTGGTAATCTGCCGCATGAATATGGTGTAATTTCATTACAGATGTATGGGCATTATGCACCATTATTCTGGACAATGATGGTTTGTAATGTTGGCATTCCAATTGCCTGCTATATTTTTATAAGTGTAAAACAGACCTGGTGGGCTATGGCGCTGGTTGCTGTAGTTATCAATATTGGTATCTGGCTAAATCGTTATTTACTGGTCATACCTGGTTTAGTCGATAATCACTGGCCATTTTCAAGCTTTACAGAAGTTTGTATGACTCTCAGCCTGTTTTCGGGATTATTTGTCGTGTTATTGTTTTTATTTAACTTATTTCCAATGGTATCAAATTGGGAATTGCAAGCATGGGAGGATGAAAGGTAATATTAAGAAAATCCTGGAGTGGATTATCTATAATAATACGAGTTGTCCAGGCACAACGGAGAAGACCAAATATGACTAGTTCGCCCAAAAAATTATTATCACTATCGCTAATAATAATTCTTTTTATTGCAGGGGGTTGTGATCAATCCGGAAAAACTGCTGTATCATCCGGGGAACGGATCGTGCTCGGGCAACATGAACATGCAAAAACATTCGGTGATTACACAATCCATGTTAATGCACTGACAACGGATCAACTACCGTCCGACGTGGCAAAAACTTACAAAATACAACGTAGTAAAAGTAAGGCAATGCTCAATGTCGTCATCATGAAAAGTATTGATGGTGTTGATACCCCCGTGACTGGTACTGTACTTGCGTTAACCCGGAACCTGGCCAGCCAGGTCAAGGATCTGAAAATTCAGGAAATAAAATCCGGAGATGCTATTTATTATATTGGTACCGTTAATGTCGCCAACGCAGAAACACTTGTGTTTGACATTGATGCAACACCAGCAAATGAATCAACACCGTACCTGCTTCGATATCAGCAACAGTTTTTTACCGAATAATAACAACATTAATAATAAAGGATTACATAATCCAGGCGTACAAGATCACTCTTGTGCGCTGCAGTAGTTGTTAATCCTTATTTTTTTTAATTGCCAGAAGTACTACAATCATAACAATAGTAATAACTACTTTGCGTCATTATTATTGAAGAGAAACATAATGGCAGTATATGAGATAAACCGGAATATAAAGGCACATACAGATGTAATCTGGAATGTGTTATCGAATCATGATGCTTTCACTGAAATCGCTCCGGATATAATTAAAGTAGAGACGGTTTCGGGTGAAAAAGTTGGCATGATACGGCGTCTTCATCATAAAAGCGGCAAAGTCTGGGAAGAAAAATGCACGGCCTGGGAAGACAATCATTATTACACCATGGAAGTTGACACAACGTCTTATCCATTACCGGTAAAGAAAATGACCCGCACATGCAGTATGAAAGAGGGTCAAAAGAATACAAAGGTAACGATTAGCTATAAATACAAACCTAAATATCGATTTTTCGGGAATTTTATGGATAAACATCAAATACTTCCTATTCTCAAACTTTATAGTAATCAATTAATGGAAAATATTGCCCGTAAAATTTATGACAGTGAATGGCAATACCACATTACCGTTGAAACAATACTAAAAGATAAAGGCAATGAATTTATATATGTCAATCCGGAAACTCTCATTGGAGAAGCCAATAAAATTCGGCACGATAATCGTATTGGTTCATTACTTGTTTTAAATGAAAACAAACAAATTGAAGGAATCTTATCAGAACGTGATATCGTGAATATACTTGCCGAAACAGGTCCTGAGATTCTGGATCAACCTGTGTCTTCAATCATGACACGCAATGTTTCGGTCTGTAGTCCTAAGGACGATCTTGAAAAAATAATGACATTAATGACAGAAAAAAGAATTCGTCATATGCCTGTGGTTGAAAATGATATAGTCGTTGGTCTTATCAGCCTTGGAGACGCTGTAAAAATGCGTATGGAAGAACTGGAATCTGAATCCGAAGCCATGCATGAATATATAGATAGCCGTCGCTGGCGCGAAGTCTCGATTCAGCTCGGTCCAAAAACGGCGAGTGAAGAATACGCTTAAATTAATTTAATTATTTCAATGTCGACAGATAAGCCGCCATATCATTTATCTGTTCATCCGTAGCCAGTAACTGCGCCATTGGTCGCATCTGTGCGCCATAAATATCCTTTTTATGTGCCCCTCTGATTCCAGCCTTGAAATTCTGGATCTGGCGAACGATATACCAATCATGTTGGTTAGCGAGTCGTGGAGCATTCAATGATTTATTCCCTTCACCCTTTTCGCCATGACAGGCAATACACGGTTGATAAAATTTCTTACCTGCAACCGGGTCCCCTTCAACTGTCTGTACAGTCACAGGAAAATCCAGGGTTGCAACATAGGCAGCGACATCTTCGATATCCTGGTCATCCACCAAGCTCATTGCCATAGGCCGCATCTGTGCGCCAAATGTATCTTTCGGATCAGCGCCGCGAATACCGGCACGAAAGTTCTTTAACTGACGAATAACATACCATTCATTTTGTCCTCCATTAGCAGGCGCATTAAGTGCTTTATTACCTTCGCCCTTTTGGCCATGACAAGCTGCACATACTTTATATAGTTCTTCACCCCTTGCCACGTCACCTTCAGCAAATGAAAAGGTTTGAATACTGAAATTAACGAGTAACACACAACTGAAATTAATTATTTTTTTCATATCGATTCACCCTGGTGTCTTAATCTTCAGATTTTTCGCGCTTTGTTTTAATACGTTCTACCGCTTCTGCTATCTCTGCCTGTTTTTTTATCTTATCGTTCTCGCCATCTGAAATGTTTTCTGTACTTTTTTTATTCTCTTTTTTTTGTTCATTTTGTTGCGAACGGGTCTCACGATCCAGGTACCGCTGTCTCGCTTGTTCAGCATCACGTTGCTTACGTTTTTGTTCCCAAATTTCCGACTTCGAATTTTGATAATACTGCACTAAAGGGATGTGGCTGGGACATACATAAGAACAACAACCACATTCTATACAATCAAAAAGTTTGTAATCTTCAAGCCGATTATAGTTTTTGTTCCTGGCATGAAATAGTAATTGTTGCGGCATTAAACTTGCGGGACAAGCAACAGCACACTCATCGCAACGAATACAGGGCAACTCCTGTTGTGATCTTTGTAAAGGATCGTTAATTGTATTCAAAATACAATTTGTTGTTTTAATTACCGGAACTTCGATACTATGCAATGCAAAACCCATCATCGGACCACCCACAATAGAATAATCATAATTATCAGTTAAACCACCACACTGCTTTATCAGATCACTAATTGGCGTTCCTATTAATGCTTCCAGGTTACAAGGTTGATTAATGCCTTCACCAGTTACAGTTACAACCCTGGAGATTAACGGCTCGTTATGCATAACAGCATTATGTGCCGCCATTACTGTCCCAACATTATAACAAACGATGCCTATATCTACGGGTAACCCTTTTGAAGGAACTTCTATCCCTGTGACGGATTTAATTAACTGCCTTTCCCCACCGGCCGGATATATAGCCGGGAGAACCCGAACCTCTATACTTGTTTCACCAAGTTCATCAATCGCCTTGTTTAATGCTTCTATCGCAGCAGGCATATTTTCTTCTATACCAATAACACAGTCATGAGCTTGTACTGCATGTCTTAATATATCCAGACCATTGATAACCTTTTCAGGCGCAGCACATATCAATGCCTCATCACAACTGATATAGGGTTCACATTCAGCAGCATTCAGAATTAACAACTCTATATCATGGTTCAAGCCGGGGATAAGTTTAATCGCTGAAGGGAAGCCCGCGCCCCCCATACCAACAATACCGGACTCCAGGATTCTATTATGTATTTCTGTTGGGCTAAGTTCCCAGTAGTCATCAATACTTTTTTTATCGGGGAACCATTCATCCTTACCATCACTTTCAATTACGATACAACGTGCTGCATGACCAGATGCACTGGGTACCGGATAATCTGCTATATCGACAACAGTTCCTGAGGTACTGGCATGGATAGGCGCACTGACATAGGCACCTGGACGAGCAATCGTTTGACCCTTATAAACCTTATCACCTTTCTGAACGACCGGTTCAGCTTCAACACCAACATGCTGGCGTAAAGAAATAATAACTTTATCGGGTAAATCGGCTTTCCTGAGTGGATGTTCAAGTGACATTGCCTTATTTGGTGGCACATGTATACCACCTCCAAACGGAACCGGTTTGTCTAGTACAGTTATCATCCGGATAAAAACATAATGAGCATAATTCAGTGGTGACGTGTAATTGTAACATAGGTGAATTATTAAATTCGGTGGTGATTGAAATTTCCCTAATGATCGATTAGAGATTACAATTAAGTTCAAGACAAAAACTATATCTACTTTATATTATGCTCTCCCTGGAAATAGATAAACGCGTCAAAGGTGACCCCAAACGAATCTGGGAAATACTAACTGACATAGAATATTTTGCAGAAGCAGCACCGAATATAATCCGGATTGAACACATTTCCGGTGCAGGTGTTGGAATGATCAGACGAGTTCATCACAATAGCGGTTGTTCATGGGAAGAAATTTGTAAGGATTGGAAAACTGAATCCCATTTCAAGATGCAGGTTAATAGTGATGATTATCCACTACCTGTTACAAATATGAGCCGTATTATTATCATGGAGAAAATGAAAAACAGTTGGGCTATAAAGATTCGCTATGAATATACTCCAAAATACGGTCCCTTCGGTTTAATTCTGGACAAATATCAACTTCGACCAATCCTGAAAATATTTGCAATACAATTAATCGATAATTTCGCAAAAAAGATTTATCAACAAAACACAACATCAACGGTAACTGCAGAATCAATGCTCAGGAGTAAGGATTCTACAGTTTATTCAATTACGCCGAACACCTCTATCTACGACGCCTGTGAACTATTAGCAGAAAAAAGAATTGGTTGTGTAATGGTTCTTGATCAAGATAGCAACATTGAAGGTATTTTATCCGAACGGGATATTGTCAGGGCAATGGCAACAGGCGGAGATTCAGTTATGAATAAACCATCCAGTGATTTCATGACACGTAATGTAATAACCAGTAAACCTGGAGACTCTTTGGAAATAATAATGTCATGCATGAGCAAGCATCATTTTCGTCACCTTCCTGTAGTTAATGAAGATGAAGAATTGTTAGGTGTAATCAGTATCGGTGATGTTGTTAATACACGTATGAATGAACTTGAGAATGAATCAAACGTGATGCAGCAATATATCGAAGGGCGCAAATGGCGAGAGGTTGCAATGCAGATTGGTCATGGTGCAGCATCGAAAGAAATTAATTAACTTCGACTTTCCAGTAAAAAGCTTCACCTTTATCCGGTGCTAATGCCAGGTAGTCAAGATCATCACATAAATAATAAAGGTGTTTGTAGTCTGAATTTTTATCCGGCGGTATATCAATGGGCCAGTTTCTTGTTTTTATCCGGGGAGATTTTGTTTCATAAGGATTAACAATTCTACAAGACCCGGGCAATGACCAACTACCGGTATATGACAAATGAATACTTACTATTGAACCGGTTCGATTATGAGAAATATGAATATCTTTTGCCGTATCAGGTAACCATGGCGGTAATAAGTTTCTCATTACCGCACCGTCTTTTATTGCGTCCCTGAGATCCGCATAGTAAGAATCGTAATTATCAGAACATGCACAAATTAAAATAAATAAAATAATGAATGGTTTTTTATTCATTAATTTTATAAAAATTTAAACTTATGGTAATTCTGTAGTTATCTGGTTCACTGACTTGCGAACGGTCTGTGGTATTTCAGCCGGATAGCCATACCAGACTATTCCAACGACATGTTCTATTTCTTTATTTACCCATACCAGATCGTAAAATTGATCGTCTCGAACAACCGGCCCCGTTGACCATTTCGTACCGATCCCCTGCTCCCAGAGTAGAAGCATCAGGTTTTGTATCGCGCAACAACACGCAGCATAGTCTTCCTGGTAACGTATTTCATCTTCAGATATCTGGCAGGTTACGACTAACCAGCCAGGGATCGACATCCAGCGTTGATATTTTTTTTCAGCAGCTTCAGTTCCCTTCGTACTAATTAGCATCTCCCTGTTTAACTCACATATAGATGTAATTGTTTCTTTCTCCAATAAATAGAAATGCCAGGGTTCAGTAAGATGATGATTAGGTGCCCAACATGCCTGACCGATAGCATCCAAAATTATTTTCTTATCAGGAACCGAATCATTTTTAAAATTATGGATAGTGCGACGTGATAATATAATATTTGCTAAACTGCTTTTTTGATCACTCATATAAACTATTTAAGCTCCCTCATTAATCTGAAACCGACCATAAAGCCACGGTTGTTTTGTACCCAGGGTATTCGACCTGTTAATGTTGGTTTTTCATTCGACTCACCTCGAGGTAACGCCCAGGCACCACCACGTAACATCCTGTGGGCACAGTCTCCTTTCGTCATAGCACTGCCATCCTTCGGTGCTCCTCGATAACTTTCATTAAAACAATCCATGGTTAATTCAAGTACATTACCCAACATGTCATGCAAACCATACGCATTGGAAGAAAAGTTTCCGGTCGGTGATGTATAAGTATAACCATCAGTACATTGAAAATAGGTTTTATCTTCCCGTTCATTGTAATCCATCAGGTTTTCATACTCACATTTTCTGTCAGTAGCACTACCCCAATAGGTATCTCCTTTCTTACCCGCCCTTGCGGCATATTCCCATTCAGCCTCCGTAGGTAAACGATATGTATAACCTGTTTCCTTTGATAACCAACGTGCAAATGTCATTGCATCATTCCAACTGATACAAACAACAGGGTTGTTCTGGCTTTGTGGGAAACCGGGATTATTCCAATAGCGCTCAGGATCCATTTTCCAGTCTTCATCCCAATAACCGCAACCGCCCTGCCATTCGGCTTCAGTTTCATAACCAGTGGCTTCAATAAAAGCGGCAAACTCGCCTACACTTACTTCTGTTGTCATCATTGCAAACGGTTTATCAAATGTAACTTTATGGACAGGTGTTTCTCCTGTAAAAAATTCACGCGCCTTACGTTTGCTTCCCATTTGAAAAGATCCAACTGGAATAACAACCATCTCTGGTCCTTTATCACCATTTTTGAGAATATCACGGAATGTTTTACCGGCCTGGTAATCCTGTTGTAACTGTTGTTTTTGCTTTTCTTCCACTTTTTTCAAGAGTGTTTTAAGCCGAACCGATCGAGGCGCAATCTGTTGTGCATCCTTCAGGTACGCAGAGGCTGTATCAAAATCACCTGCTTCTATCGCGGCTTTAACCTTGCTTTCATAAGACTTCATAATCGACTGCAATTCTTTTCTGGCTTCACGATCACGCGGGTTTTCTCTTAAGCGCTGCTGCAAGGATTTAATATTAGCTTTATCACTGGAGGATATTGATGGTTTATCCAAGTCACTTTCCTTCTGTTTTTCTTCTGCAGCTTGAATATCCTCGCTTAATATCTTTTCTATTTCCGGAATATCAGGATGATCAGGACTAACCTGTTTTGCAAGGTTAAGATATTGCTCTGCCTTATCAAGATCTTTACTTTCAATGTTCTGCCTGGTTAACATTAAGTATTCAGTGCCTATAGATTCGATACCAGCTTCTGCATCCGCATTACCTGGATCGAGTTCCAGTATCTTTTCATATTTTTCAAATGCATTATTACCCTGAGGTTTTGTTAAACGTAGTGCATCGATATCTTCGCCTGCAGCAGTAAATAATGATTGAATCTGTTCGTGTCTATTATCCGCCTCCGGTTCAATTAAATTTTTATCTTCTTCCAGTTGATCATCCATTCCCAACTGTTCGTCAACATTCATACCCTGCTCAACCGTGCCAACTTCTTCGGCTGGCTCTTTTTCATTTTGTTTTTTATCTTCTTCACTCAGGATGGCCAGAATAAATAAAATGGCAAAACCAATTAAAGTATATTTAACAAGACGCCTGAATAATGACGGTTTCTTTTTTTCAATTGATTGTTCCGGCTTTTCCAGTACGACGGTTTTTTCAGTTGCAGGAACATTACTGCTTACTGAAGCAGGACTGGCATATTCCGGATCAACAACGGTCTCAATGTCTGCTTGATCTGCCTGGGCCACACCTTCTATCTCAGACTTCCATGCGGCAATAGACTGTGGTCTGTCTTCCGGTTTAAATGCCAAAGCGTGATCAATTGCGGCAAGTAACTCAGGTGAATAACCCTCGGGCTTTAAATCGGATGCCTTGATAAATGAATCTCTTTCGGAATGTAACAAACCTTCACTGCGATCCATTGCCTCTGCAGGTGAAACACCTATTACAGCACGATAAAGCGTGGCACCTAAACCATAGATATCTGTCCAGGGACCCTGTTTGTCGCTCTTGCTGACATATTGTTCAAATGGAGCAAAGCCAGGTGATACCATTGTTGTCAATGTTCGAGTTTGTTGCCCAAAGGATTGTCTTGCTGATCCAAAATCAAGCAATACCGGACTACCGTCTTCACGGATAAAGATATTGGCTGGTTTTATATCACGATGAATAAAACCAGCCGCATGAACTTTTTTTAGACCATCAAGGATTGGTAATACTATCGCTTTTAGTTTTGCCTCACTTAATGTGTTTTTATTTTTCAGAAGTTCATGTAATCCTCTACCATGTTCATATTCCATGACCATATAAGCAGTATTATTTTCCGGAAAGACGGTAAAGACGCGCACAATATTGGGATGCTTGAACCTGGCGAGTGTTTGTGCCTCGCTCATAAATCGATCCAGCCCCCATTTAAACTGTTCGCCATACTCGCCGGAAACCGGGTGAACAGATGCACTTTGATCCCTCACTGCCATCTCTACCGGTAAAAACTCTTTGATGGCAACTTCCTGATTCAGGTTTGTATCTTCTGCTAGATAAGTAATACCAAACCCGCCCTGACCGAGAATTTTTTTAATTGTATACCAATGTAATTGATAACCGGGGGACAACGCGTTGCGTGGATTATCCATTAAGTCTTGTCCAATGCAGCCATTCGAGTTTGAAATCAGTTTCTCTTTATTAGTTTATCTTACTACGTTCATTCAACCACTTTAACGCATGAACCTGAATTCAGATGACAGGCGGGCAGGGATAAAGTCGAATTGTTTGCTCCAGCGTAAAAAGATTGGTGGTTTTTATTTTAATCGCCTGCACAGGTTCATATTAATACATCAATATTAATATTTGTCCTGGACAAAATATATTTTATTATTCATTTATATTCAATGACTTAAATTTATTTTTTGACATTATCGTTCTAAAAATGCCGATCATCTTTATCGTCGCAATGATATTAACCGGCTCACTCTATAGCGTTGACGTAAATATCAATTAAAATCATCCATACTCATCTATTATTACTAAATAATATGAAACATCCTGCTTTAATTACGATCCTTATACAGTCTCAGACCTGTTTTAATTTCCAGCGACCGGTTCGAAATTGTAAATAGCTAACAATAGCAACCAGTGATTCAGCTACAGTAATCGCAATAAATACGCCTTGTGGGCCAACCTCCAGTACCTCTGCTAATAAATAAGCTAAAGGTATTTGTACCAGCCAAAAGCATAAAAAATTTATTGCGGTAGGCGTACCGGTATCACCTGCGCCATTGAACGCCTGGATCATTACCATTGCCATGGCAAATAAACCATAGCCATAACTGATAAATCTCAAACAATCACTACCATATTCAATAATTGCAGGATCATTAGTAAAAATTGTGATTATTGGCTCGGCAAAAGCAATAAAAAACAAGGCAACAACAACTAAAAAAATTGTGTTGTATTTAGTCGCCTTCCAGACCGATTGCTCCGCACGTTCAGGCTTACCGGCACCCAGGTTTTGACCAACCAATGTACCGGCAGCGTTACTTAAACCCCAGGCTGGTAAAATTGTTACATCAATCACCCGGATCGCAATCGTATATCCGGCAACAGCAGCACTACCGTATGGTGAAACCAGTTTCATTAATACAACCCAACTGGCCGTTGCAATTAAAAATTGGGCAACACCGCCAACAGATATCCTTAAAAGTCGAAACATAACGTTAACGACAATATTTAAATGACGTATTGCCAGCTTAATACGAGTACTACCATCAAACAGGTGATAGAGCTGGTAAATAACACCAATACCCCTGCCGATATTTGTCGCGATGGCTGCACCGGTAACACCTAATTCCGGGAAAGGCCCTATGCCGTATATCAAACAGGGGTCAAGAACAATATTTATTCCATTCGCAAGGAATAGTGCACGCATGGCGATATTTGCATTTCCCGCCCCACGGAATATACCGTTAAGTAAAAACAGGTAGAGTATGGTAAATGCACCACCCAACATGATTGATGTATAGTCACTACCCTGTTCTATGACTGCACTACTGGCACCCATCAGCCGCAGGATATCCTGGCCATATCGAATGCCGATAATACCGATAGCTAATGCAAAGAAAGCACCAATCCATATTGTTTGCCCGGCGACAATTGCTGCACCTTCCGGATCTTTTTCACCAATACGTCGCGCAACCATTGCCGTAACTGACATACTTAAACCTATAGCTACGGCGTATAACAGAGTAATTACAGCTTCAGTCAATCCAACTGTCGCAACTGCATCAGCTCCCAAGCCGGAAACAAAATAGATATCTGTAATGGCAAAGATAGATTCCATCGCCATTTCCAATACCATTGGAATCGCCAGCAATATCACTGCCTGCCGGATAGGACCCGACGTATAGTCATATTCTTCACCTGACAATGCTGCACGAACCAAGCTTGCGGACCGGCGGCAATACAAAACTAACTCTTTAAATTTCCTGAATAAAAATTTCATAGCAATAAACCTGATAACACTATGCGGCGTGCGCCACATGTAAAAATTCAATTGTGAAAACGCGCAAACTGCGCAGAGATACGATCGACTTGTTCAGCCTAAACAGCGAAAAAAGCTGTTATTTAAGTCTAATTACCGGCTGTATAGTAGAAGCGAGCACGATCATACCGAGGTTTTTAGATGTCACCCTGGCTTTGAAAAACATGTAGTTGTTCATGGTTCTCACCTTAATCGTTACTCGTAAAAGAAAAGTTGCGCAAGGATACGCCTTTAATAATTAATGTCAAATTAGGTTTTATCGATCCAACTGGCGAAGTAATTGATAGTATACAACGGCTAATTGATGATCCTGGTGATTGATTGAGTTCTTTATTATCTCTTTCAGTGATTAAATTAATTATTCTGTGCGGTTTCAATTATTTGTGATGTACTTGCTTCGGCAAGGTAATACCAGCCAATTGAATTAAGCCGGTAATAAACGATTAGTTTTTCCTTACCACCCGATTTATTGCTAACGTAACCTGATTTACCCTGCATAATTGCATCGACCACTTCTGGATTAGAATAAACTGTCAGGTCGCGAATTGAATTAATAAGAGTGCCAAGCTTGTATGACTCAGCCCTGTCTGATGACGCTACAACTATTTGTCCCTTTTCATTTAGTAAATAGGTATCTTCAATGCCGGGAAATTCGGTCATCGGGATTAGATTGTTACGAATATAATCCAGTTTTATTTCTACACCAGCGACTCCCAGAAATGTACCCTGATCGTTAAACAATGGACTGGTACAGGGTAACAATACACCCTGCCCACCTACATCGATATAGGGTTTTAACCACTGTGCACCTTTATTACCTAACGTTCCCTGGTACCAGGGGCGTTTGCGTGGATCAAACTCAGGTGGATACCCGGTTTTGCCAGGATATTCTGCAAATAACCCCTCTTCTAAACCAATATAAGACCAAATCAAAGGTAGACCTTCTTCATGGATAATCTTTTTTACTTTCTTAGTCTCATCAGGTGTAACTGTTTCGTGATAACTCTTCAGCATTAAACGCTGAAAGGAATGACGCAAAGGATTGAGTTTTTTAATTAAAGGTTCAACTTTATTAAAGTCGACTTCAGGTGCTAATTTGTTTACATGCCAACCAACACTAATAGGAAAACCATATACATTCGAACTGCTGTAATCCGGCGGAACATGTTCATTACTGGCAATATCCAAATCCGTATAGTATGGGCTTTCATCCTGTTTCCCCATCCCCAGTAAATTAGTGGCACTATGTGCCAAACCTTCCAGTATCCCTTCATACTTCAGAAATTCAGCGTCAATTATTTGGGATTTGGTTGCAACACTGGTTAGAAAACTACTTAATTTTTGTTCCTTTACCTGGGCTTGCATCTTTCCCTGCTGTTGCTGATAAAAACTCCAACCTACTGCAACAACAGATAAGATAATTGTATAAATCACTATATTTAGCACTGCGAGGCGGTGTCGATTCATCCAACGCATTAGTTTCTGAATCGAGGTATCACGTTTAGCCTTGATCGCAACACCCCGCATATAGCGGCGAATATCATCAGCAAATTTCTCAACCGTATCGTAACGATCATCCGGATTAAGCTGTGTAGCTTTGTTTACGATTGCAATAAGCTGTTTTGGGACGGGTGGATGACGAGGGTAAAGTTTGGGCTTTTCAAGTTTGGCCAGACAAGCCTTTCCAAGAACATTCAGCTCTTCATCAGCGACATAAGCACGAAAAAGAGTAATCAGTTCAAATAATATCAAGCCTAAAGAAAACAAATCACTACGATGATCGATAATATCGTTTTGCCCACTGGCCTGTTCAGGAGACATATAGGCCGGAGTTCCCAATAACTGTCCTACTTTAGTTTCATCTGTATCATCTTCTGTTTTTGCATCAATCCGCTTTGTAGGGTCTTCAAAAACTGCATCATCAACCGAAATAATTTTTGCGATACCCCAATCCATGACATAAACCTCATTATAAGGCCCTACCATAATATTCAATGGTTTAAGATCACGATGAATTACTCCTTTACGATGTGCGTAATGTATCGCATCACAAACTTTTAAAAAATGTTCTAATCGGGCTTGTAAATTATGATGCTTATCAAGCTTACCTTTTTGATCAAGTTGTTGTCGTGATTCCTCGATAAGATCCTTTAAAGTCTTGCCCTGAATCAGTTTCATAGCATAGGCAGCTTTACCTTCTTCGACTTTCATCGCATAGACAGGAACAATATTCGGGTGTTGTAATTGAGCCGTAACCTGGGCTTCCATTATAAAACGACCAAGATAACTGGGAACTTCTGCTACGTGTGGATGGATCCTTTTATAGGCGACTGCACGTCCTAATTCATTATCCTGGGCAATCAGAATCTCACCCATCCCACCCTCATCGATAGATTCCATAATGGTAAAACTATCCTGTAAACCATTATCTTCACTTGAAGTGTCTTGGGACTCACCTTGAACTTCTTCGGGATTTGCTAATGCAGTGAGTTCGATCCTTTTTAGGAACTGATAACTTTTTAATTCCTCTATATTAACACGATCGCTTTTATACAAATCGGAAATAAATTTATCATCTTTATTTTTTCCGTTTGTTGCACAGAACTCTTTATAAAGTTCTTCCAGCTCAGATTCCTCTATGGAGGATACACTTCGGGCAATCTCTTCGGGTAACATGGTAAATTAATATAGCTGAAAAAATTATAATTATATCTATAAAAAATAATATTAATTTGATATTAATCAAGAAATCGTACGGTTATCGTCTTCCGTTTTGGTCGCTTTTTTGTAATCTGAATCCTGCCGTTCAAGATTCACAGCATGTTTCTGTTGATAAATATCGAACACCTTTTCTGCATCCAGGCCAGCACACATCATTGCAGATACCAGGAAATGCAGGATATCTATTAATTCAACCCTGATATTCTGCATATCAATCTCATCTTTGCTCCACCATTTCCATAACAGCTCTTCATCAAGCTCAATAAGTTCTTCTTTCATTGCCTTTGAATAGTTTGTTAACCATTCATTTGGTAAGTCATTAACCATCAACTTATTATCCGCCACCGCAGATATAATCGACTGCATACAGAGATCTTGTCCTGATTTATCCTTGAGTTTATTTTTTGAAAATACATAATCGTTAAGCTCTGTCTGCATTTCAAAGATTTTGTCTAGCATTTTTTACTCCATTCCTGAATTATTTTAATTAATGGTGATGGTATGTGATTACTATATAATCGATTTCAAAAATTTTCTCTAAAAACATATGAATTTTGATAAACGATATCTTATCCATGGCTTTTTACCAGCTTTCTCTTCCGCATGTTGTTTCGCTGTTATGGCAACCTGCATTAAACTTGCATCATCTGATTTACCGGCTCCCCAACTGGTTTTTTTAAGAAGTGTTGTTGGTTTAATAATTATCCTGCCAATTGTCTTGCCGAGAGGAATAAACTTTATAAAAACCCCCGTTTTGCCAACACATATGCTGCGCGGGCTAATCAGTCTCTGTGCAATGACCTGTTTCTTCTATGCAATTGGTAACGTCGGTTTATCAGAATCTACTCTATTAAATGCGACTTCTCCTTTATTTATCGGATTATTGGCGATGCCAATCCTGAAAGAAAAAACTAATTTACACAGTGCAATAGCGTTGATTACCGGTTTTATTGGTGTGGCGTTGATACTTAAGCCGGGAACCTCTCTATTCACATTTGCAGCTTTAATTGGACTTTGTTCCGGTTTTTTTATTGCCTGTGCAAAGATCCTTGTACGTTATATGGCTACGACAGAACCCGTAATGCGCACTGTTTTTTATTTTAGTGTATTTTCTACACTTTACTCGGGGTTAATCATGATCTGGCTTTGGCAAACACCAACATTTTTAGATCTATCATTCATGATAATGGCAGGCATATTTGCAACATGTGGCCAAACATTATTAACCTATTCATTTACCCATAACGAAGCGGTAACCGTCGCGCCTTTTACCTATGTTACAGTTGTTGTAGCGACACTGATTGGCTGGTTGGGCTGGAATGAACTACCTGATATAGGATCAAGTATCGGTGCTATATTAATTATTGGAGCCTGCTTATCGTTGTCGTTGCAAGGAAAGCTGCCTAACCCCTGGAAATTAAAAAATCCTGCCTAGGAAATAATTATTTTCCAAATAACATATTAATAAACTGTTCTCTTGTCTCATCAGATGTACTTCGATAAAACTCGTACTTTACATGTTGATTTATATCGGACAAATTCATTTCAATACCCCAAAGAGGAATACTGCCTGCAGGGGACATTGAATAACGAATATCACCAATAACAGTGTCATTATCCGGGTAATAGCTAACATAATTATCTGAGAAATGAATAAAACGCTGTATGTCATTATATAAAACTGAAGATGAGTCCAAATCAGGCATATTTTCTGAAATAGAAAATTGATTTACCGATGTTCCCGGATAGATTTTTCTATCAACACCAATCCTGGCTGCATCGATATAAAATTGATCATCATATAAATAGACAGAACGCCATAAAATAATATTTCCTATAGTAGGTTTAACAATAATTTTTTCTATCTCATGATTTCTTTGTTCGGCCAATTCATATATTGAATTTTCTGCTCGATGGAATTGTACGGTTGCTATGAGTAAATAACAGCCGGCAAATATCAATCCAAGACGGCTATAACGATTCGATAATTTTATAATACCGAATACAACGCCACTCAGTAGAAACAAGGTAAAAACCGGATCAACAATTGAAATAATGTGCCACGAAACACGAGTATCTGAAACAGGCCAGAATAAATGTGTACCATAACTGGTACAGGCATCGATAAAACCGCTTAACAGGTAACCCATGAAACAATACAAATACAAGTATGCTGGAGATAATTTCTTACGCAGCAATGGCCATAACAATATAAATGCAGCCAATGCACCTAACGGTATAAAAAAAACAGAATGGGTAAAATGACGGTGATATTCCAGTGCTAATAATGGATCAGTCGTCGAACTGATAAAGACATCGGCATCAGCCAAAACACCTGAAACAAGTCCGGCCAATGTTGCTAATTTAACATGCTCTTTTTTTGCTACAGATTGTGCAAGGCCTGCACCCAGAATACTTTGCGTAAAGATATCCATAAATCAAAGTAAGGACTGGATTGTTGATAAACAGCTTTGATAATAGCTTCGACCAAATAAATTTAAATGATTAAGTTCATGATAAAGCCGGTAAAGACTGACCCGCTGTTCCAGGCCAGCTTCAAACGGCCAGACTTCAGCATAAGCGGCTTCACAACGCGGACCAAAACCTCCAAACATTCGCATCATGCCTATCTCTGCTTCACGGTGACCGTAATAACTGGCTGGATCATAAATAACCGGTTCACCTTTTTCGTTAGCTGCAGCATTTCCTGACCAAAGATCGCCATGTAGAAAGACAGCGGGTTCATTTATTGTACCAATGAGTTCATCCAGTCCCTGCAAAAGTTTTTCTCCTAATACCAGTAAAGGATCACTCGTGTCGGTTTTTGTAGAAAATAATCTTAATTGCCATGCCAGCCTTTGTTCACGCCAGAATTCCAGCCAATTTTCCTGCCAGGTATTGATTTGTTTTGTCGTTCCCAAATAATTATCCCTGTTAAAACCGAATCGATCCTGCTTTGTTGCAATATGCAATTTTGCAAGTCCCCTGCCCATTTGCTCCTGCCAATCAGCAGCCGGTGAACCTTCAACAAATCGTTCCATAACAAGGAAATCCTCACCATAGGTAACAGGTCTTGGAACATGAATGGCTTCTGGCTCAGACAGTAATAACAAAGCCTCATATTCTGACTCAAAAATACCGGGCATATTGTGTGCGGCGTTATGTGTTTTTATAAAAAACTGCCTGCCATCTTTTAAAATGACAATACGGCTATCATTAATGCAGCCACCATAACTTGCTCTGCTTTCAGAAAAATGAGCTTTAACTCCGGTACTTGAAGATATTGCAGATTCAATGCGTTTTTGCAGGTCCATTAAGCTTTTAATCTAATAATTCAAGACAATGACTAAACAGGTTCGGGCATGCCGTCTCAATCATATCCAGTACCTCTTCAAAGCCGGCATCGCCACCATAATAAGGATCCGGGACAGAAGGTGCATTGCTATTATCGTAACCATCGATAAAAGAACCTAGTAACCGTATATGCTGTCTGGGGCCCTGTACCATTGATTCCAAATCAAATAAATTATCAGTGTCCATCGCAACAATCAGATCAAAAGCCGTTAAATCCTGCCTGGTTACTTTGCGAGCTAATGAATGTAATTGATATCCACGCCTGGCCGCAGCTTCACGCATCCGCGGGTCTGCGGGTTCTCCATCATGGTAGGCAATCGTCCCGGCTGAATCAGTTTTTATGCGGCCAGAGTAACCCTTGTTTTCAACATAAGTTTGAAAAACACCTTCACCAGTCGGAGAACGGCATATATTGCCCATGCAAACAAACAATACTTTTATATTATTCTTTTTTTCCATAGTGATTATTAGTCAACAACAGGTTGAACCAGAACAAATGGTTTAACCACGACACACCAGACAACGATATCCGCTTCATTCCAGACACTGGCTTGTTCATCTGTTACATTTGCAATAAGGCCTTTATCCATCCATGTTTTAAATTGTTCCTTATTATCCTGCGCCAATTCAAAAGCAACATTAACAAGATCCAAAGTATGCGATACATAGATTGCCATACCTTTGGCAAAAAAAGGGAGCAATTCCGTCCACGCGATTTTAGAAGTCTCTCTATTTAATTTTGCAAGAATCTCTTCCGGAGTCTCAGCATTAATATTTTCTGTCATCTAAATAAGATAGAATATTTGTCTGGCCCATGATTATAGCGACATCAACCCATCATGGAAAAAGGGGGATACTATGCTGATAACGATAATAAGCTTAATAGTTATATTGATCCTTGCTGCAGTTATTTACCTCGCGACACTGGATGGTAACTACACTGTACGACAATCCCATACTATAAATGCTGATAAAGAAGCTGTTTTTGACAAACTTATAGATTTAAAAAGCTGGCCGGAATGGAGCCCCTGGTTAATCCATGAACCCGATACCAGACTGGAATACAGTGAAAAGACCAATGCAGAAGGTGGCAATTACAGCTGGGACGGCAAGTATATTGGTGCCGGGAAATTAACGCACATAAAATTCGAAAGGCCGAATCATATTAAAAATAAACTGGAATTTATACGGCCATTTAAATCTGTTTGCGATGTTGGCTTTGAATTGGAAGACGAACAGGGTAAAACAAAAGTTACCTGGTATATGAATGGTAGCATGCCTTTTTTATTTCGCTTCATGGTGCCGCGTACGGTTAATCTGATCAGTAATGACTATGCTCTGGGTCTTGCCATGTTAGCCGGTATTATGGATTCTGCTTCCGAGCATCCTCGATTAAGCTTTGAAGGTGAAATAGAACTGCAGCAACAATATAGTTTATTTAAACACTTTGAAGGGCTGTTGCCGGAAATGCAAAAGGCCATGCAAACCGGCTTTCCGGAACTATTGCAACATGTACAAGCACAAGGCAAACAACCTTCGGCCCCGCCCTTTTCTGTCTATCACAAGGTCGACCTAAAAAAGATGCATTTTGTTTGTGATATGGCCATACCGCTATCTGAAGATATTGAAGTGGGACCATTTAATACCCGGATTTATGAAGGTGGTCACTTTTTTAAAGTGACATTAAAAGGAGATTACAGGTTCCTGGAACTGGCCTGGCATTCTGCCTATACGCATGTTTGTACAAGAAAGATTAAAATTGATAAAAAGCGTCCTAGCCTGGAAGTATATGAAAACGATCTAAATCAACTTGAAAATACCAATGAGCTCATTACCAGTTTATACATACCTGTAAAATAACAGTCTAAACTTATACTAATCTGTATAAGTTTGGATAAGGCATGATCAAGGGATTATTTTTTGATATTAGTGGTGTACTGTTAGATGGTCCCAACCTGATTGCAGGTGCGGATAAAGCAATTGAACTGGTTAAGCAAAAAAACCTGCCTATACGGTTATTGACAAATACTTCTCAACAAACCTGCGACACTTTATTAGGACAACTAAATAATGCCAGACTAGGCGTTACCAAAGATGAAATTTATACTGCACCACTGGCTGCAAAAGACTATATACAAACACATGATCTCCGACCTTATTGTTTAATACACCCCAACCTGGTGCCTGAGTTCGCTGCTCTTGATCAAAACAACCCGAATGCCGTTGTAATTGGAGATGCTGCAGATGACTTCAATTACCAGACGTTGAACAAGGCATTTCGTCTATGTATTGAAGGCGCACCGTTAATCGCTATTGGTCATAATAAATATTTCAAAAAATCGGGCGAATTCTTTCTTGATGCGGGTCCCTTTGTTGAAGCAATAGAATATGCCTGTGATATCAAGGCCATTATTACCGGCAAACCCTCATTGGATTTTTTTAATCAGGTACTGCTTAGTGTTGAACTGAAAGCCGATGAAGTTGCATTAATTGGTGATGATGTTTATGGCGATATATACGGTGCTCAATCAGCAGGCATGGATTCCAGGCTGGTACGTACCGGCAAATACCGCGAAGGCGATGAAAACAAGGTCTCTCCAACCGCGATAGTTGTTGATGATGTTTTACAAGCTGTTGAAGATTTAATCGCTTAAAAAACCCGACATAAAATCAAATTAACTGCGATAATGGCCGGTAAAAATAATGCAATAAATACATGAACGATACAAAAGAAACCCAAAACTCCCTGGACAACATCATTATTTCGCAATCTGTTGCTATCCTGATTGACGGTAACAACATCGAACGTAGCATCCATGCTGAAGCAAATGACACAAATACCATGCTTAACTTCGATGCGCTTATCCCAAAACTTTTATTAAACAGGGGCTTAAGCCGTCTGGTCTATTTTCGCGAAGGCAAACATATTTCCAATAAATTACAGGAACGTTTACACAATTTTTATCACGGATCTGTCAGACCCTGTCATAAAAGTGCAGATATCCCGCTTTCCATTAATGCAATACAGGTGGCAGACAAGGTCGACACCATCATCATCATGTCGGGAGATGCAGACTATATTGACCTGGTCAGACACCTGAAATCGGAAGGTGTCCGGGTAGAAATCGCGGCCGTTGAGAGTACTACATCGAAGTTAATCAAGGATGAAGCGGATCATTTTCATGAAATTACTAAAGAAGACTGGTTTACTTTACCGACTAAAAAATCTCAAAAGCGCCGATCGAAAAAATAAACTACACTTAAAACATAATTGTTTGTTAACGATTGAATCGACTGTTTGTAACAATTTCTGACTAGATTTATATCTAGAAAGTACTGGAGATTGTAAGCATGTTAACGTTTGAAGACTGTCTCGGGCTGTGTAATTTATCTATTGAAGAGATTTCTGCCATTGCGGAGCATGAACATCTCCCGGAAATAGCTGCACTTGAGTACGGAGAATATCTGGTACATACCCCTGATGGTGAACAAAAGATAAAACAGATGATTGTTGATGATATCGAACACTCTAAAGCCTGTGGCAATCTTAATCATGCAAAATCTCTTGAATCAGTGCTGATGAAATTTATTTCAGTGCATCTGCAGGCATAATTTGAACCAGGTGGGACAACCTGATCTTCATTTCCAGTCAAATTTACATTACTAACCAAAAAGATAATAATACAACTTTCAAATAAGTAATTTCGGATTATGAAAATAATTTTGCGGTTGTATGTAGTTTGCTGTCTGTTTTTTGCCCCTATGTGTCAAGCTGAAGAAGCCGATCTACAGGAAAATGATTACACTCTTCATGCCGATCCAAGCGATCGCCTGGTCACCATTATGCAAAACCTTTTATTGGTTGTAGATAAAGGTAATATTGATGAACCGGTAAAGTTTACCCGGGATGAAATGATCAAATTGATAGAGACCGTTGAAGAACTTCTTTTTTATGCCGAATTGATGACGACAAGTATCCCGGCAACGCAGTTGGAAAAAAATGAGGATGTTATTTTCAGTGCATTAGCCGGAAAACTTTATGATGAAGCATTAAATGTACAACAACTGGCAAAAAACTATGACTTTGATGTCTCGGATCAAAGGCACGAATATTATTTTAATGACGCATTTGAACGGTTAAGTCGTACCTGTGCTGCATGTCATCAATTATTTCGTGATTGATCTGTACAAGGATAGGTTTCCGCCAATATCGTATTAGCCGCCATTTCTGCTGTTTCAATCTGCAATGTGATTTGCTCACGAAGTCCGATTATTACCAATTCGGCAAGGTCTTCATGTTGAGCCTGCTTGGGTAAACATACACGTGGAAGATCTTTTCTATTACCAAAATTACAATCACACGGTGTTACATACCAAATACAAAGCATGCCTCTTTCACTATGGAAGCCATTCTGTAAGGCATCTTCACACGCAAATAGTAACTGTGCACCATTCGGTGCAGATAGTGCTGCCTGACTCGCCAGTAACAAATAAACGAAGAATATCTTTTTCATGTAAAATTAAATCAAAATAATTTCTGTATCATAACGTTATTAAATGAATACAACCATTATGTAAAATATGGATCTCGAAAATTTTTTAGAAAAACTTGACACAAATCCGGAAACCATTGAATTTGATGAAACGATGAATGTAATCGATTCAAACTATACGTACACACCAACACCCTTCCAAAACGGCGGACAATATAACAACGCGGGTGAAAATGAAGGTTCTTGTAAAGTATTTGCGTTTGCCAAATTGCACAATTTAACCAGGAAACAAACTCTACATTGTTTTGGTAAATACTACCGTGATGATGTTTTAGGAAATCCCGAGGGAGAAAGTCATCAAAACATTCGACAATTTATAAAATCCGGTTGGGATGGAATTAAATTTAATGATGAACCACTCAGTTAAATTATAAAGCTCCGGATTCTTTCAATACTTTATAAATTGCCTCGGCCATCACTCGATAACCATTCTTATTCGGGTGTACCGCATCTGACTTCAGTGAATTATCGCCCAGCACTTCCGGGATTAAATCTTCAATAAATATCACATCTGTATTGTCCGCAATCTTTTCATAGACTTCGTAAGACGATAAAAACAAACCCGGCTTTGGTACACCAAGTAAAATAACGGGAATGTTTTTATCCCCGGCTAATTTGATCATGCTGCGGATATTGGCTTCCATTTGTGACATGCTGCGTTTACGTAACATATCATTTCCACCATGACACAAGATGAGTAATCCCGGTCTGTGTTGTGCCAACACGCCAGGTAATCGTTTTAAACCTGGAGCAGACTCTTCACCTGTTATACCCGCATTAATCACCTTGCGCCCGCTTAACTGCTGTAATATCGCCGGGTAACTTTCATGCTGTTTGGCACCATAACCTTCAGTCAGGCTATCGCCAAAAGCAAGTATGACTGCATCCGTGGGTAATCGGGATAAGCTTGGCGCGTCTTCACCACACCCTGTTATGAACAAAATAAATGTTAAAAAAATAATCCTGGATTTCATTAGATCAACTCACGTCTAAAAAATAAAAACAGATCCATATTAAACTGTGTTTAAAGAAATATACCTTAATATTATATTTTTATCTTTAGACAGGATTAAAAAGACCGGAAGAAGATGCCCATTTGCAGGCTTGCTTGTGTCATCTCCTATACTTCGGGCGCACTTTTAATCCCTGTAGGCAAGTTCCATTCTGCTTTAAATACTGCATCAGCAGCAGGCACCGGACAAAGTAATGCTTTAATAGAGTTACATTTACCCCGTCTTTCTTTTAAAATTTTGTCTATGACAACAACAATACCTGCTTCACTGTTATGGCTGCCGGAAACAACAGTGAATGCATTATTAAAATATTACGACTATCCCCGCCCCGATAATCCTGAACAGATTATTGAAGGTTATGATAAAAACCATGCGCTTCGCACTGCCAAAATGTGCGGTGCTGTTGCTGCACACCTGGGCTCCGATCAAGAGCGGATAAAAAATTATCAAATTGCCTGCCTGTTACACGACCTTGGACGTGCAGGCCTTGACCAGAACTTATTCGGAAAAATCTGGACCTGGGCCAAAACCCAGGGGATACCAACCCGGCCGGCAGAATGGCGGGCGAAATATCCCGAAACAAAATATGGACAGGAAACCGAAGCATTCTGGGATAAATACCTGAATGAGTTAAAAGAACTCAATATAAATACCATTGACTGGGCAAAGGAACAGGTAGAAATGCGGCTGGGTTATGCCCGGCGTTTGCGACGTCAACTTAAACAGGTTATTCCGGAACTGGAAAAGCAGGACATTATGTGGACTGACTGGATGGAAAAGGTCACTCTATATTACTACTATCCCGAGCAATTGGATGATGCACCCGATTGGGTCCATGAACTTGGTGAAATACTGGTCGCATGTGAACAACTCGAAGCATATAGCAATCGTGAACGCGGCAGCGATTATTATGATAGGGAAATTGAAAGCTTCAATGAAGCATTTAACTACCTGAACAGTTTAAAAGAAAAGGGTCAAATCAGTACAAAAGTTCTGAACGCTGTACGCGAACTTACTGCACAAGGACTGTTTGATGACATACTTAATTCTGCCCGGGATGGTCAAATGTCTGAACAGGACCAGGCGTTTCTCAGAACGCTCTCATAAAGGAGAAAGACACTATGTCTGTAGTCACACAACAGTTTGCGCTGGAGATGCAAGGTGACACCCAGATTGAAAACATTACAGATAAAACACAAACACTTTTGACAGGAAGTGGGCTTGGTTCAGGCATAGTCACCTTATTTGTTAAACATACGACAGCTTCCGTCATGATCTTTGAAGATGAACCCGGTCTAAGACAAGATACAAAAAACATCTGGGAACAATTAATCCCGGCAAATCCTGCATGGCAACACAACACGAGTAATCCAGGAGAAGACAATGGTCATAGTCATCTTCGTGGCCAAATCCAGGGACAATCGCTAACCATTCCCTTTATTGATAAATCACTGATGTTGGGAACCTGGCAACAAATAGTTGTCGTCGACTTTGATACCTGTGCACGTAAACGGGACATCATTGTGCAGATAATTGGTGAATAATTATGCCCAATTTCTCATGGTGTAATCAGTATAAACTTGCTTTAATAGAGTAATGAGTACTCCACTGGATCGCATTGCAGGTAATACCATCATTCAATTTACGGATGTTGATCCGGCATTATTAAAAACGGATGCCATCGTTGAAGAGCAGGACACCAACATGGTATTAGGTAAATCTCACGTTGTGATGAATACCATTGAAAGTTTTCCGGCATTGGTAAAAAAAATGGAACAACAAACGCGGGAAATACCGGGTTCTGTCATAATTAAATCTTCAAAACCAAAACGTTTCATTGCCGTCATCTATGATGTTGATCATGATCCTATTTGTGAACGGGTATGGCTGGAAACAGCTTTGGAGACCATCCTTGCAGATTGTGATCAATACAAAATCAAAACTTTGGCGATGCCGGCTATGGGTACAAGTTATGGCAAGATAGATGAAGACGAATTTGCCGAGCTATTACAAAATACGCTAATGAATAAACGTCGCAAAGATCTGAAGAAAATATTAATTTATAAAACTATTGACGACCTGAGTCTTAACGGCAAAACCTAGTCCAAGAAAAACAACAATTACACCAACTATAAAGTTGGCCTTAATCGCTTCATCCAGAAATATATAACCCAAAAATATGTGAATCTATTCACATATTCCATCATAACAAAGTTACTTTGTTCACATTTTGCGCTTGTCCGCCTTGGTCGATATGAATTTATTGATTTAAATAGGTCCCACAAAATATATAACCACGGGAATAGAAATATGCTTCTCGCGCAAATTAACCAACAATATGAAGAACAGCGGAAATATCCCCGGCTTAAGCTGGGGGCACCTGCTGTAATAATCTGTGCTGATAAACAACTGGTTGAATGCCATGTTTACGATGTTTCGCCAGACGGGTTGCAGATCCGTTGTACAAGAAACGCGGCAATGGCAATTAATCCCAGCTGCAAACAGATCAGTCCAATGGATAAATTACTGGTGAATGTCATTTTCAGTCTGCCGATCAGAGACGGCAATAAACAGATCAAGGTTATTTGTAGTGTTTACTACTTTACCCTGATCCAGGATGCAAAAAATGAAGAAGACGTTGCCTTTGGTCTGAAATTTAAAAAGTTTGACGGTACCTGTGGCCGTTATGTCGAACAATTCATCATGCAGGCACTGGAACCGGAAAAATAAAAGCTTACTCCTCCTTTATAAGTCTTAGCAGTTTATTAAACCCTTCTGAACAGGCCATTTGATAAAAGTCTCCCCCCAGACTTCGAATGGCCAGTTCAGTAAAGGGATTTTCTTCTATATTGATATCAATTATCACTCCCTGATTTTGAAATACCATATTTGCGATATGGTTAGGTAATGTCGTTGCACCTGATGTGCCTGCAATGATCAATAAATCAGTATTTGCTGCAACAGTCATTGCACTTTCAAATTTGAAATAGAGTTCGTCATAACATTCATCAAACCACAACACATGCGGACGTGTGCCTGTGCCACAATCAGGACAACTTAATAATTGTTTATCGCTATCTGAAAGTTCCTGGTCTTTTTCCCTGGGTAAAATTTCCATTGGCAACGGATACAGTTGTTGCCGGCATTCATTGGTACAACGCATGAAAAAAATATTGCCATGGATTTGAAACGTTTGTTCCGGACTGTTCCCGGCACGTAAGTGCAGACCATCAACATTTTGTGTCACCAGGGTAAACCGATCCTGAAACAGTTTTTCCATTTCAACCACAGCAAGATGCGCCGCATTTGGTTTAGCATCACCACACACACTTAATCGATACAGATACCATTTCCAGACTTCATCAGGATGTTGAGAAAACATCGCAAAGGTGGCCATCTCCTGCGGATGGTATTCTTTTGAACCTACTGTCCAATAACCTTCCGGCCCACGAAAGGTCGGGATACCACTCTCGGCTGAGATACCTGCACCGGTAAGAACAGTAATGTTTTTATCCGGATCGGAAAAAATACCCTGCAACATTTGAATAAGGCGCTTTTATAAAAATAATTTAAGTATTATTTATTTTCAGGTTTGAAATAGATCGTTTCACAAACTTTCGCATCGTGTAAATATTTGTAGACACTTTGACACGCTTCTTCAAAAGTATTGAATACTTCTGCCTGGGATGATTGTACGATTTTATCAAATTCGTCGACGTTTTTATTCCAGATCACCCTGAATAAATTATTATCTTCATCGATCAAACCAATATAGACATCTTTAGCATCTTTAATATTGGCGCGGATCATATAAATAAGTTTTATAACAATCGCGTTAGTCCTTATCGATCCAGGTTAAGGCATCGTCCAGGTTGGTAAAACCGCGCAAATTAAAATCCAGACCTTCTGAAATCACTTGCGGTGTATAGGTAATCAATTCTTTCGGGTAGATATAAGCGTATTTATCAACAATGTCTCTTAAGGTATGGGCTGTATAGGTGGTAAATTCGAGTTTCAAATCCTCAGAGAAAGGCCCGCCTGCATCAGTTACATCAATTATCACCTTACGGATTCCCTTCTCCTGACAAACAGCAAACGTCTCATCGGTTATTTCCCGGAACGCAGACATATCCAATTGGCCTTTTACCATCACTGATACATAATCCCCAATCTCAACGATATCATGCGTTACCATTGATATTTTCTCACCCCATATGATGTGATTAGTGTACTAGGGGAGTCACCTGCTGTTCAAGGTTCAGTTATTTCGTCCTGATGTGGAAACATATAAAAAAGAACTATTTAAGATGTTCGCGTAATTGAAGTATGGTTTTCTCAGATACCGCATTTCCGGATAACTCAGAAAAATGATTATCCTCTCCCAGGATAAACTTTGCCGTCTCATCCATTAACTCTTCCGTAATGTCTTCAGGCATATACTTCATCAAGGTTGACCACGGCCCATCAAAATTATCGAGTTTTAAAACAATCATACAATGGTCAAGATCAGCAGCATAAATAAACCGGGTAGAAACCGGATTTGCCAGAGTAATTAATACACGATCACCTTCTGTGTCGGTCTCAAAGAAGTGAACTGTCTTTTCCGTCAGATGCTTTCTTATTGAAGGCAATTTTGCATCATTTACAATTTTAACACTCATGCCTTTTTTTGAATAAAGATCATATTTAAGAATTACCCGGTTACCATTTTCATTTTGACCTGTATGCACAGTGAAATGTGTTTTTTTAACGTGTTCAATCTGAAAACGGGCTTGTGAATGATCCAGTAAATTATACGTTATCTCATTATCAGGTTTGATGATATTAAGATTATCGACTAACTGGATAAGGTAGTTATGAATAAAATCAAGTTTTTCATTTAAAATAATTTCGTTTTGTTTACGTAATTCCTCACCGACTGTTGTAATCGTCGTTTCTTCATTCTCTATTTCTTTTTGTTTTATTTGTTGTGCTTGTTTTTTGAGATCATCTAAAAGTGCCATCATTCTTCCCCGTTTATTATTTACACTATAAAGTCTAGTACCAGAAGTTGATAAAATCAGTGAGAAAATACAATTTTAGTCCTTGCCTGCTGTTCAGATATATCCCTTTTGTCAATACGCCGGATCTGGTACGACTTAACACACCACTCAATCTTTTCATTAACTTCAGGATAACCGGGAACACAGACTTTATAAGCCAGACAGACTTCTGAATCCGCAGGGTTGGAAAGGCTATACAGCATCCGCTGTTTGAGTTCACCAGTCACTTCAGCGATCAAACCATTCAATGCCGTTCGATTCAGGTGCTGTAAAACACCTATCTCTCCGACTCGTAACTCTTCATCACGCAATGTTAAAAAACCTATTGTTATTAACTAACATCATTAATAACAATAGGTAATGCACATTCCAGTTACAAGTACTTTGCCCTGTTTACATTAAGGAAAGGTATGTTTAAAGAACCTTGGTATTCTGTTTTCAAGCACGATTAACCAATAAGGCGTTGCCGCTCCGGTCCCAGCCAGTTTTACCTGCGGATGTAATTGCAACACCCGGTTCAGGATATCTTCCTGGTCAGGCTCCAGGTCAATAAAAAAGATGTGCTTGTCATTTTTCAGGGCCTCTGAAAAACGCGCAAAATTATAATTTGGCGTTTCCATTCCTATCAGCCCCCCTTCCCAAGTGCAAAAAACCAATATCGCGATTGCCAGAAAAATAAATGGAATCCAGCCCGCCGGTGTTTGAGTCCAGCCAACAAAGTCAGCAAGAATAAGAGACAAGGCGGCTATGGTAACGCCAATCAAAGCACCAAGCTCGGTCGAATGAACAATATCTCTTTTCATAAATGACTGGACATAGTTCAGATGCTCATGATGTGCGACGTCTGTCTCGTGGCGGCTCAACACATGTATTTGCGGCGTGGTTATACCTGAGGCTTCAAGCTGCTCTTCGAATACTTCCAGGTCATCCAGATTATCACTAATAAAATAATGTCTTAGTAATTTCATGCTAAGTCCTCCTATTTATATATTTTTAAGGAGTCCTTTTGTGGACGCGTTTTTTAATAGTATAGAACTAAAAAACGCCTTTTTTGACGGCAAAACCAATAAATTTTATAAGATCATATTAAAGATCCGGCAAGGCAATCGACCTGAATGCCTCCAGTTTTTCTTCAATCAGTTCACGCTTGCCGGTCAGTTTCATCACTTCATATTCATGCAGAAACAGGCCAGCAGTAACATGCCGTCGTTGATCGGGTGTTAAATTAGCCAGATAAGGATCTGATTCCGGCGGTGACATTTCATGAATCTTGTTTAACAAGTCAATCAGTTCATCATTCACAAACCAGTTTTTCAGTTTCGCCTTTTCCGCACGATGAGATTTCGGTGCCTGGTATTCGATCAAAGGATAGTTATCCGTATTAATACCATAATCATTAAACAATGCTGCTGTTTGTGACAGGTTACCCGCATAGTAGATCATGAATGAAGATATCGAATCGACCTCTTCACGGAATTGATTGTAACCGGTCATACCCGCTTCGATGGGATAAACGATATTGCTGTAATCAAACTTATTGAATTCGTACTGCAAACTTTCTTCTAATTGATCTTTATTGATCGCTTCAGTGTTTTTATGGCCGACAATACCTAATATAGCTTGATCGGTCATAAAACCACCACGCCACAACGTTACCTGGGGAAAAACCTCCAACATCGTACGCACAACAATACCGAACTCCTGTTCCGAGACCTGGTACATCGGCATCCATTGCACAAACAACCCATCAGCTTCCAGACGATCCAGAACCGTTTGATAATGTTCTTTGGTATACAAAGTACCGGAACCGGCCTTCCAGGGAATAAACAGATCCGAAATGATCAAATCATAATTATTTTTGGTCCCTGATAAAAAGTTTCTGCCGTCTTCAACAAAGATACTGACCCGTTCATCGTCAAACAACCCATACAAAAATTTGGCAAAATGTTTTCTTGCGGCAAGTATCGCCTCCGGCACAAGTTCCGCAACCAGGACCTCTTTAACCGGGTATAACAACGACGCCCCGGCAGTCACACCGGCACCCATACCGAGATAAAATACTTTATCTGGTTCAGGATGTAATAACACCGGTATTTGTGTTTGCCGTTCTTCAAAGCCTGAAGAAGGCACACCACCTAAAGTGTAATAGTTGTTTACCTTCAGCTTTAATGTACCACCACGATTGATGACTGCAGTCGTGCCATAGTTCCCTTCCCAGACCTCAACCAGTTTTTCTTTTGCTTCATCAACAAATACAACCGGTAATTTTTCAGACTGCTGCACAAGATAAACCACACTAACAATAGCAAGCAGACTGACAACATACGTATAAACCTTGTTTAAGGTTTTAATCTTGACTGTGATTAACAATAACAACGCAGCATAGACCGCAGCAAAGAAACCGATACTGTTCCATAGACCCAATGCACCGAATAATATAAAGCCGGCAATCACCGAACCAAGGATAGCACCAAGCGTATTAACGGCCGTCAATTGCCCTACAGTCTTACCGACATTATCGCTATAGGGTTCAGCCAGTTTTAATACCAGTGGAAAAAGAGTGCCAGTTAGAACACCAGGCAACAAAATCACTGCAGCACCAGTCGTAAAGATAGCAACAACATAACCAAGCCAGGATTCATCACCACCGATATAGGTCAGGTTATTGGTCATCGACATAAATAACGTCGGTGTCGACATCACTGTTAATGCTGATAGCAAAATACAAAAATACAACAAGACTGTTGGGCTTTTGAAAATACGGATCATGATATGCGTCAACCAGGCACCCAGGGAGATTGCCAACAGGAAGATCACCAGGATCATGGAAAAGGTATAGACCGAGTTCTGTAATACCTGCGCAAACATCCTGGTCCAGATCACTTCCAGACCTATCGTACAAAATCCTGACAGGAAAGAGATCAATATCAATAAGGTATACGGATAACTGCCAACCTGAATATCCGTAGTAGTCTGTTGAGTATCTGATACAGATGATGTAACTGGTAAAGGTTCAAGACGTGCCAAATACCAGGCAATAGCTGCAACCAATAAAGTAATACATACAGCAAACACATACGAGCCATTAAACCCAAATAAGACCGGTAAATAAAACCCGGCCAGAAACGCACCGACCATCGCACCCAGGGTATTCGTTGCATAAAGTGCCGAAGTAATCTTTCCCTGCTGGTATTTATTCTTCACCAGGTAATGACTCATTACCGGGAAAGTACCGCCCATGAAAAAGGCTGCCGGTGACAGGATGACTACCGCCATACAAAACTTAACCAATAACAGACCCATTGAGCCGGCACCGAATAAACTAAATACCGATTGATAGATCGCATGGAAAAATGTCAGCAACAGAAAATAAAATAAGGCCGTTAACGCAATACCCAACTCAAGTAAGGCATAGACCTTGATATGGTTTTGATAATTCTTAATCGCCTTGCCAAAAAAATAACTGCCGGCCATGAGCCCGAAGAAAAATGTCGACAAAGTCGTCGCAGCGGCGTGGACGGTATTACCGAATAACAGCCCAAGTTCTTTCATCCACAGGACCTGGTACACCAAAGCGGTAAAGCCGGATAAAAAGAACAGTAAAAAAATTATCAGGGTTCTAGTTGAAGGCATTGAACAGCAGACAATCCTCGCTCACAGCTACAATATTTTTATTATTTATTCGATTAAGGTCCGTTAAGTGTACTCACTGACCAAGCTGATAGCCAATTTCGACGGTTTTAAGATTACCGCACTGATCCGGGTGCGAAACTTTTCCTGATTCATGCGAAAATTAATACCTGTTAAATAATAATACAGGATGATGTAGTCATGACACGTCCAATAAAAACGTTACTCTGGATGGGACTCTTCACGGTTGTCATTGCCATCGGTGTTGTCCTGCTGGCCGAACCCCTGCACGAAGCCTATTCATCCAATGTCGTCTTTAATTCGATCATCTTCGCGGTATTGATCATCGGCATCGTAATTAACTTCCGGCAGGTCATATTACTAAACCCGGAAATCGACTGGATCGAGCGTTACCAGGCCAATCCCAAAACCGCCGATATGGCGCAACCCAAAATGCTTTCATCGATGGCACGCATGTTAAGCGGTAAAGACGACCTGGCCATGTCGACCACATCAATGCGTACTATCCTGGACTCCATTCGTACCCGATTGGAAGATTCGCGCGACCTGTCCCGATATTTAATCGGCGTCCTGGTCTTCCTTGGACTACTCGGCACGTTTTGGGGACTAATGGCTACGGTCACGGCCGTCGGCACCTTGATCAGCGAGATGTCGGTCGAGGCGATTGATGGCGCTGCTATCTTTCAAAACCTGAAGACCAATCTTTCCGGTCCCTTGTCCGGTATGGGTGTAGCCTTTTCATCTTCCCTGTTCGGTCTTTCCGGATCATTGGTGGTTGGCTTTCTCGATCTACAGGCCGGTCATGCACAGAACCGGTTTGTTAACGAACTGGAAGAATGGCTTTCCAGCAGTACCCGTATCTCCAGCGGTGTGATCGGCGATGAAGGCGACGCCTTTGGTGCTCCCGCCTATGTCCAGGCCCTATTGGAAAAGACCGCCGATGCACTGGAGAAGATGCAACGCGCCAGTAGCACTGAAGATGGTCAACGTGAATTCCTGGCAAAACAGATCGGTGATATGCGCGGGACCTTTGATCAATTCAATGACCTGCTAAACAAGCAAAACGATCGTCTCGATAAACTGAACCAGACGCAAAATGAAATCGCGCGCTTATTAAAATCATCTTCGGAACAGGACCAGGGTACAGTCAATGAAGAATTACGCGAAGAACTCCGTCTGATGACCAAAACAATCGCCAACGCCCTTTCCAATAGAGGCAATACATGACGGCATTGCGCCGCAGGCGCCCGCTGGATATCTGGCCGGCCTTTGTCGATGCAACGGCATCCTTATTAATGGTGGTTGTGTTTGCCCTATTACTTGCCGTGCTCGGACACCTGGTATTAAGCACCGCCCTCACCGGCCGTGATGAGGCACTGGCACAACTTAGCAGCCGCATAAATAAACTCGCCGAGATCCTGTCATTGGAACAGGCCGAAACCGCACGACTCGAACAATTACTTTCAGTAAGAACGGCAAGCCTGGATAAGGCAAATGAAAAGATCGCGAGCCAACTGACAACAATACAAAACCAGGAATCATTATTAGCCGAACGCGAAGCAACAATAGGCGATCAGGAACAAACCATCTCGGAACAGATCGCGGCAATGCAAAAGCTACAGCTCGATATTGAAGCATTGACTGCACTACGCGACCGCATCCAACGGGAACTCGAACAACAACTCGCCGAACATGAAACCATTAAACAAAAGCTACAGGAAGAAAGCGAACTCAATATACAAAACATTGCCCAGATAGAATTACTTAACCAGCAACTGGAAGAACTGCGTCAGCAACTTTCAGCTATATCAAGTGCATTGGAGATCGCAGAAAAAGATATTGCTGAAAAACAAACCAGGATCGATGATCTCGGCGAACGTCTAAATACCGCCCTCGCAAACAAGGCACTACTATTACAAAAATACCGCTCCGAATTTTTTGGCCGCCTGCGTGATGCCTTGAGTCAATATCAGAACATCCGTATTGAAGGTGATCGCTTTGTGTTTCCATCCGAACTGTTGTTCGAATCAGGCTCGGACAAACTTGGAGCGGACGGTAAACAGCAAGTCAAACAACTGGCAACAACATTAAATGAGATCTCACAGATCATCCCGGATGATATCGACTGGATCTTGCGTATCGATGGCCATACCGACAAACGCCCGATCCTCAGAAGTGAATACTTTAAATCAAACTGGGAACTCTCAACCGCACGCGCGATCAGTATCGTGCGTGAAATGATTAGCCATGGCATCCCACCGGCACGCATGGCCGCAACCGGGTTTGCTGAACATCATCCGGTCGATAGCGGGGAAACACCGCAAGCCTATGCAAAAAACAGAAGGATAGAATTAAAGTTAACGAGTCGTTAG
>JANQJZ010000007.1 GCA_028281365.1 Gammaproteobacteria bacterium
ATCAAATTCTTTTGATAATTCAAAAATATCATTTCCTAAACTTGAATCATGGAATCCATTACATCAAGTTGCGACCATAGCGGTTCAGGTTGATAAAAAAAGAGTTTTATGTCGTATTTCAAAAGAAGTTTTGAGATTAATCTCTACAGATAAAGATGCAGATCCCATGTCCATCTTGAGCGATAATCGTTCTTTGTTTGAAAGTAAAGCAAAAAAACTAATAGAAAGTAAAGCATATGAAGAAGATGGATCAATCACCATTAGAAAAGTGAATATGTAAATAATTGGTGGCTATGGCTGGACTTGAACCAGCGACATCAGCATTATGAATGCTGCGCTCTAACCAACTGAGCTACATAGCCAAAGTTTTAATATATTATTTTATAAATTTAATCTTCTTTGTAACCATAGCCCTAAACTCGACATCCATGTCTCGTTAATGGTCCAGCTACGGACTCCTGTCCTTCGTGTTCGTCGCACTGCGAAAATTTCATTTTCGGTTGCTCCTTACCCAACTGAGCTACATAGCCATGAAGATAAAAAAGGAACGGGATTTTCTTTGCTCTGGATGGTCTTGTCAAGAATGGATTACCGGAGACCTTCGATAATCTCCTTCAATCTCTTCAGTCAACGTGTACCAAAGATAACCATGGTTTTTCCAGAGACAGAAATCAGGTGATCTTCTTCAAGGCTTTTCAATACACGTCCAACCATTTCTCTTGAACAACCTACAATACGTCCCAATTCCTGCCGTGTAATTCGTATTTGCATCCCATCGGGATGGGTCATGGCATCTGGCTCTTTACACAGGTCAAGTAATGTTCTGGCTACACGGCCTTTTACATCGGTAAAGGCTAAATCACTAACCTTACGACTGGTCCGCCTTAACCTGATTGCCATCTGCGATGCGATTGAAAAGAGTAGATCGGGAAAAATATTATGTAGCGTTTTTAATTTTTCATAGTTTATTTTGGCTATTTCAGATTTAGATTTGGCCCTGACAAATGCAGTTCTATGACGACCATTGTCGAATAAACCAATTTCGCCAAAAAATTCGCCTGAGTTTAAATAGGCTAAAACAATCTCATGTCCTTTACTGTCCTCGATCATGACAGTTACTGAACCACTGACAATATAGTAAAGATCATTAGAAGGTTCGCCTTCCTTTATAATCAATTGTTTAGCGGCATACGTTTTTTGGTGGCAATGTTCAAGAAACTGTGAGATTAACGGATCTCGATCTTGTGCTGACGAATTTGCCATTTGTTATTCCCTCGAAAATTGATCACTGCTATGTGAGTATGAACTATGTTACTCTTTTTCCCGAAAATCAACTGCTTGGAGTAATAAATTGGATATAAAGGTAAGTTGGGACGGTGGAGCAAAGTTTATCGGTGAATCTTCTACTGGTCATGAGGTGATTATGGACGGACCTCCTGAAGGCGGTGGACAGGATCAGGGCCCCCGACCGATGGAAATGCTGTTATTAGGAACAGGTGCTTGTAGTGGTTACGATGTTGTCTCTATCTTAAAAAAATCCCGGCAGGCTATTTCGTCGTGTGAAGTGCAAGTAAGTTCTGAGAGGGCTGATACTGATCCTAAAGTATTTACAAAAATACATTTACATTTCAAGCTTTCCGGAAATGCTTTAAAAGATAAGCAGGTTGAAAGAGCAGTCTCACTTTCCGCTGAAAAATATTGTTCTGCTTCAATAATGCTTGGAGCAACAGCAGAAATTACGCACGATTATGAAATTCTTGAGGTGGATGGCAACTTGTAACGGTGCTCGTTGAGTTGTTCCATAATATGTTTTAATAAACTGGATTCATCCTCCCTTTTTCGCTATGAAGATACCAACGGGCATTTGATGTAGTAATGACAGCAGATCGTCTGAGTCAAAGACGGTAGTTGGATTATATCGACTTCTTGACTCCTTAAACTAAAGCTCATTTTGGGTTGTTTGTCTAAGCTTATAGCGGTGGGAACTGCAAAAACATTAGCTTTAATCGACTGTTTTCAAGCTGATTGTTTCACCCGGCTTGACGTTAGAAAGAACATCAAGATTATCTTTGGTATGGCCCCATATATTAGTTTTTGCTGCCAGTCTGATTTCATTCCCCTCTGATATTGGGGTAGGCCCATACCCGATAGCAATACAATCACCTTCGACCCAAAATGCTATTTCACCTGGTTCAACAACATCTTTAGCATTGTTTTCCCGTTCAATTTGAACAGGTGTCGAAAAGTAGACTTCTTGCCCCCAGGTTTGTGCAATGGAGTCAAATGGTAATGCCGCAACTATTTTCTTTGCGGTGGGGGTGTCCAGACAATCGATAATAATCTCAATTGCGCCAATATTAACTACAATGCTTGTCACGACGTTATTTAGTATCGGGTCTGTCTGGACGTATCATTAAAGCTACGGGACCGGTTATTACTTTATGCAGTAATACAGACAGGCTTTTGGTTCCGGTTTTTCGAAAACTGTGTTTTAAGTGAGTACGAATCGTCGAGACACTCAAGTTTAGTTTTTCGGCAACAACATCTACATCCGGGTCCTCAACCAATAATGAGACGACGCGGGCTTCAGCGCGAGACAGGTTATAAGCTTGCCGTAATGCTTCTTCCAGGCTGGGTTTTTTTTTACTATCCGGATCTTTATTACTCTTATCTAATGCAAAACGTACCGTGGTTTTTAAATCAGTATCACGTAATGGCTTATTTATAAATCCATACGGGTTACTCATTTGTGCTCTTTCTAACGTATCTTCATCGTTATATGCAGTAACATAGATAACCGGAATATCAAATTTCTGCATAATGACTTCCGCAGCATCAATACCGTCGAGTCCTTTTTCACCTAGATTAATATCCATCAGGACCAGGTCCGGTTTTAATTGTTTTGTCTTTTCAATGGCTTCGGCGCCAGTATGGGCAATCCCTGCTACCTTAAAGCCAAAGTTTTCCAGATAGAGTTGCATAACATGGGCGGTAGTAAGATCATCGTCAACGACCAGTATACGTTCCCCCGACATTGTGCCTCCAAAAATAAACTTTGATGTACTTGATACTTTCATGTTAATTATATATCGAATTACCCATGCAAGACTCTAACCAAATTTGAGTAAAAAATAACTCAAAAAAATCATCAAAAATTATTAGTAATTTAACTTAGATATAGATAAGTCTCGGATAATTAGACTCACTACTATTTAAGTGGTGTCTATTTAGAATTATAGATGAATAGAGTTAGATCTTTTTAGGGTCGATAGCACGTTCTATATAAAATTTATAGATACCATCGGTGCACGAAAATTCAATAATCTTATGTTTTGTGCGGGCGCAATAGGCCTCAAAGTCAATTTGAGAATGTGGATCGGTAGCTTCAACAAATAGAATTTGCTTAGGCTCCATTTTGTTGAGCAATACCTTGCTTTTCAGTATAGGCAAAGGACAGTTAAGTCCTTTTGCGTCCAGATATTCGTCAAACGAGGTATGCTCTTTTGTATTTGTAGTGGCCAAGGTACTTATTCGTAAAAAGTTGCTTGGCAACCATTTTATTAAAAACCGGCCTGGAACCCAACCATAACAGCTCTTCCCATGATAGGTGCGCGGTCTTTAATAAATGATGTATGCAATGCACCGTGTTCATCTAACAGGTTTGTCGCTTTAAGAAAAACATTTAACTTGGCAGTAGAATCAATTACATCATAATCAGCATGAAGATTTAATAAAGAATACCCGCCTGTATCTGTCTCTAATGGAGCATTATCATTCTGAGCGAGTACACTGGTGAAATCTATACCTGAAGCAAATCTTCCATATTGATAATCAAGACCTGTTCCGATTCTTGCCGGTGAAATTCGGGCAATGTTGTCATCATTATCACGTTCAGCACGGACATAATCTGTAAACAGATTCAGATCAAGTTGACCATTATTACCAGTATAAAGATTTAAACTTGCCGCAGCTTCAAAACCGTAAAAGAGGGTATCGTCTGCTTGATATTGAACAAGCTGAAGCTCACCGCCCAGAGTCACGCCATCATCTTCAACTTCGTCAACCTCACCATCACCATTACGGTCAAGACCTTGTAAGAAGATATAGTCTTCGATGTAGTTAACGAACAGACTCACGTTCCATTTAAAGACACCTTCCTCACGCGCCAAGATCAGGTCAATGTTATTTGATGTTTCTTCACCTAGTGTAGCTTGACCCTCTTCAAACGTACCCGTCGCGTGATGCGGGCCATTCGCAAACAGTTCTTCAGCAGCCGGAGCACGTTGACTTCGGCTAATATTAAATCCGAGTGCCATTTCCTCAGTAAAATGCCAGTGAATACCGGATGAAATGCTGTATAAATCAAAACTAACCGAAGCGGCATTGTCAGGGTCACTTTCATTGTGTTCATAACGACCGCCAATTTCAAAGTGAACTGTATCATCTAAAAAGTCGGTATCTTCCAGTATAAATATGGCAAAGGTATCGGTGTTTGTTTTTGGTATGAAAGATTCCTCACCAACGGCACTGACATCACGATAGCCAAATTGGGTACCGATTACACCAGTAAATACACCGATCGGTGCATGTAATAATTCAACACGACCTTCAAATTGCTCATTGTTAAAGACTGTACCGGCTTCACCAGCATCTTCAAACTCGGTGTGTTCATAATCGGTATACCCACCCTGGACATTGATTGCAGTAATCCCGGAAATTGGATTATTCCACTGTCCTGATAAATCGATACGGTCAGATTCGGATTCTATGAAGGGTAGTTCATCAGGTTCTTCCGGGTTAATAGGTACGCCATGGGTTGAATCAAAATGTCCAAATGACATACCCAAGTGTCCCCAGTTATCTACAAAAGAGCCACCGATGTTAAAATTCTGTGTATCGTAAAAACTGTTATCTACCTGTCCGTCTTTTGATTCATAGTTTCTGGCATCACGATCTAAGCCATCAATATGAAATGCTATATTTTTAAAACCTCCTTCAGCCTGAAATGAGACGACTTTTTCAAGTGAATTGACGTTATAACTGGAATAAAGCTTTGGACTGAATGAGTCAGGTACGTATTCTGGAATGCGGTTGGTAACGACGTTTACCAAACCGCCCGATGCTTCACTCCCGTAGAGTAAGGTTGCAGGCCCACGAAATATTTCAATCTGTTCGGCTTGTAGTGGATCGATAGTTACGGCGTGGTCGACACTGATGGTGGAAACGTCCATGGAGCCAAGACCATTTTCCAGAACCTGTACTCGGGCACCGGATTGCCCACGTATAACCGGTCGGCTTGCCAGTGGACTGAAACGATTGGTTGTTACACCCGGTATATTCTCCAGTGTTTCACCAATGGTGGATGCCTGTTTTTCTTTTAGTTCTTCACCTAATAATAATGTAACAGGTTGTGAAATATGCTCGATGCTCTGTAGACCAATCGGTCTGGCAGTTACCGTGTATTCATCAAGTGTTGTTGTTTCTTCTGCAAATGATTGCTGTGATAACACAAGCAGAATAAATGCACTTGTATAAAACGTTTTCATTATTATTCCCCCAATAACAAAAAAATCAGTATAGTTATATGCTGGTGCATATCTGACAAAAAAATAAGTAAAATTAATGACTTAAAAAATATTGTTTTATATTTGTGGTTTCAACGAAACCTAATAAATGTTATATTATAACATCACACAAAAACGTAACGATATAACATAACAATAAATACGTCAAATCATTGAAGGAGCTTAGATTTTGCAAAAGAGTAAAGTATTAAGTCCGTTTAAACCGGCCAGACATAAGCATCAGGAATGTTTACAGTCTGCATTAAAGGCGGCAAAACAACATTGTGATAATTCAGGTCAGCGTTTAACCCCTTTGCGTAAACGCGTGCTGGAACTGGTCTGGGAGAATCACGAGCCTGTAAAAGCTTATGACATTCTCGACAAGTTGAAACAAGACAAGTCGTCTTCTGCTCCACCGACGGTGTACCGTGCACTCGATTTTCTACAGGAACAAGGTCTCGTACACAAAATTGAATCATTAAATGCCTATGTTGGTTGTGGCAAACCGGATGAAATCCATAGCAGTCAATTTCTGATTTGTTATAAGTGTGGTTCAGTTGCAGAACTTGATAACTCAGAAATACGCAAACTTTTACAGATAAATGCTGATAAATTTGGATTCAGGATTGATGAAGAAATGATCGAGATAAAAGGTCATTGTCAAGAATGTCTTGATGAAGGGAAATAATAATGAAGAGATGTGTGAGATTTATTTGTTTATCGTTATTTTTGTCGTTTTTTTTATTTGTAAATGTTAAAGCCAGCAGTAAATTAAATGTATTTGTCAGTATATTGCCACAGAAATATTTTGTAGAGCAAGTAGGGGCCGAACATGTCAATGTAAATGTTATGGTTGGTCCAGGTCAAAGCCCGGCCACCTATGAACCTACTCCGAAACAGATGGCAGCACTAGCTAAAGCGGATATCTACTTTTCGATTGGGGTACCATTTGAACATGCATGGATAGAAGAAATTAAAAGTAATAACAAGGATCTAATTATAATTGAATGCTGCAAAATGATCGCAAAACAATATGAGCATGATCATCACCATCATCACGATTATAATAGTGAATTTGATCCACATATTTGGACCAGTCCAAACAAGGTCATTCAACTTACAGGCATTATTCAGGAAAAATTAATTGAGATTGATAACAAAAATGCTAAGTCATATAAAGCTTCAGCAGAAAAATTTAAAGATGAATTGAATAGGCTTGATGAAAAGATTAAAAACAAAACAACACACTTGAAAAAGAGAGACCTGGTTGTTACACACCCTTCATGGAGTTACTTTGCAGATCAATATGGTTTTAATCAATTATCTATTGAGGTAAGAGGTAAGGAACTTCAGGCAAGTTCTATGACGAAATTGATAAGTCATGTAAAAGAAAAAGAGATAAGAGCGGTATTTTCACAACCACAATTTAGTCGTCGCGCAGCGGAAGTTCTTGCCAGAGAAACAGGTGCAAAAATTATTGATCTCGATCCATTGGCTTTTGATTATATTGAAAACATGAATGATGTAGTTGATAAAATTGTGCAGGGAATGTCTTTATGAATAATGTTGTAATTGATATTAATGACGTCAGTTTTAGTTACGGTAATGTTTCAGTACTGGAAAAAATTTCATTAAAGATTTTCGAAGATGAATTTATTGGCATCATTGGTCCTAATGCCAGTGGTAAAACTACACTATTAAAACTGATCCTGGGTTTACTCGAACCAGACAATGGAAATATTGAGAAACATAAGAAAGATGATAAGGAAATGTCTAATCTTATTGGTTATGTCCCACAACATATTACCTTTGCCAGGGATTTCCCTGTTACTGTCAGAGAAGTAGTCATGATGGGACATGTATCTTCAAGTTCAAGGCTCTTTCGTTTTAAAAAAGATGAGGTTGAAATAGCTAAAGACATAATGCAAATGTTGGAGATTGAAGAGATAGCCGATCGACAGGTCGGTGCTTTATCAGGAGGCCAATTACAACGTGTCTTAATAGCGAGAGCACTGGTCTGTAAACCTGAGATTCTGATTCTGGATGAGCCAACTTCAAATGTCGATGCGCGAGTTGAAGAAGATATCTTTGCGCTTTTAAAAAATTATAGTGAGCATATGACGATTATTGTTGTTTCACACGATATCGCATTTATATCAGGTTATGTAGATCGTGTAGCTTGTTTAAATCGAACTCTTGTGTGCCACGATACAGAGTCTATAAGTGGCAAGATGATCGAAGATTTGTATGACGCACCTGTAAAAATGATCCACCATCATCATTGATAATATGACTGAGTTTTTTACTGCATTAATCGAATATTCGTTTCTACAGCATGCCCTGCTGGCTTGCTTATTAGCCAGTATAAGTTGTGGTGTGATTGGTAGTTATATCGTAGTGAAACAAATTAGTTTTCTCACTGGTGGCATCGCACACTCAGTTTTGGCAGGTATGGGGATTGCGTATTTTTATAATGCTTCTCCAATTCTAGGCGCAATAATTGCGGCTTTGGTATCCAGTATCCTGATTGGATTGATTAGTCTGCGCTGGAAGGAGCATGAAGATGTTTTAATTGCCGCATTTTGGTCAGCAGGCATGGCAATTGGCTTGTTATTTTTGTCGCGTACACCGGGTTATAACATTGATCTTATGAGTTATTTATTTGGCAATATTTTGTTAATTTCGACAAATGATTTGTTATTGATGTTGTTGCTTGATTTGGTAATTCTTACTACGGTTCTATTTTTTTACAAACAATTTTTAATTAGTGTTTTTGATGAAGAGTTTGCCCGATTACGAGGTGTCAATACTGAGTTTTTTTATATTTTATTGCTGTGTCTTATTTCGATCACTATCGTTATTCTAATTCAATTAGTAGGTTTAATATTGGTAATTGCTCTATTAACCTTACCAGCTGCGACAGCAAACCAATATGTCTCTTCACTTTATAAGATGTTTTTTTTATCAGCATTAATATGTTTAGGTGTTAGTTTATGTGGCGTGTTCATTTCTTTTGGACCGGATTTACCAACCGGGTCAACAATTGTCTTAGTAGCGTGCTGTACGTATTTTATTTCGGTCTTTCTTAAACGTTTTATTAGTACTGCTTAGTTTTATTTATTTCGACGAGCTTGACTTGCCTCGGCGAGATTTTTAATTAACTTAACTGTATTATCCCAGCCCAGACAAGCATCCGTAATACTTTGTCCGTAAACTAATTCTTTATCAGGTTTTACATCTTGACGTCCAGCCACTAAATGACTTTCGATCATTGTACCTATAATACGTTTATTCCCATTTGCAATCTGATCGGTTACTGCTTGGCCAACGTCGAGTTGTGCCTCATGTTGTTTTTTACTATTAGCATGACTTAGATCTACCATTATATTTGCAGGAAGATTTGCGGATTCTAATTCTTCAGAAACTTTTTCAATGCTATCAGGATCATAATTCGGTTCCTTTCCACCACGTAATATAATATGACAATCAGGGTTACCGTTCGTTGAGAATATTGCTGCATTACCTTCTTTTCTTAGTGAAAGAAAGTGGTGTGGTCGTATCGCTGCACCAATTGCGTCAACGGCAATCTTGGTTGTGCCATAAGTACCATTTTTAAATCCGACGGGACATGACAGGCCAGAAGCCAGTTCGCGGTGAACCTGGCTTTCGGTTGTTCTCGCTCCAATAGCCCCCCAGCTTATTAGGTCAGTAACATATTGAGGTGTAATTAAATCGAGAAATTCGGTCCCGGCAGGAACACCGATGTTATTTAAATCCAGTAACAGTTGCCTCGCCAGTCGCAGTCCTTTATTGATATTAAAACTGTCATCCAGGTCAGGGTCATTAATTAGCCCTTTCCAACCTACTGTAGTACGTGGTTTCTCAAAATAAACCCGCATTATGATTAAAAGGCTATCTGAATATTTATTAATTAAAGGTTTTAATCTATCGGCATATTCTTTAGCTGCATCGATATCGTGGATAGAGCAGGGACCACTGATGACTATGAGCCGGTCGTCTTTACCATGCAGAATATTATGTATTGCATTACGGGTTTCTGCAGTCGTTTTTGCCGCTTCTTCAGTGATAGTTATTTCCTCACAGATCACAGAAGGCGATGTAACTGCCTTAATCGATTCTATTCTTAAATCATCAGTAATATATTTCACGATTTATTTATTTTTATAAGGTTTTTTGTGATTGCTTAGCCAGGAGGCCAAATGAAATTACGACCTGCCAATAGATGGACATGGAGATGAAATACTGTTTGTCCTGCGCCTTCGCCGTTATTAATATTTAACCGGAATGCATTCTCATACCCTTCTTGTTTGGCTATTTCTCCCGCCTTTAATAACAGATGCCCTAATAATTCCTGATCAGATTGTTCTGCGTCTACAATTCTGGGGATGGGTTTTTTAGGAATTATCAAAACATGTAAGGGTGCCTGTGGATTAATATCCTTAAATGCAAGACATAGATCGTCTTCATAAACGATATCAGCCGGAATTTCCTTGTTGATAATCTTACTAAATAGAGTTTCTGTCATTATCTTAATACCTGGTTTCTATCGGGCAATTAGCGAGCAGCGATTATAGCGCCTAAATGGCGAGAATAAATACTTTAGAGAAAATAAGATTTATAACTAGCGTAGAAAATAAGCAGAATGATTACCAAAATGTCTCATTTTGTCGTCAAACATAACTTGCTGAATAAATTTATCCAGGATCGATTCCTGGTTTTGACTGCCGTCATCATAATGAAAATGAAAAGTTGTCGTTGGCCCTGCTAACGATGGGATTGCAGCGAAGCTTGGTATACGGATATCAAATTTTTTTACCAGTTTCAGTTCGTCCAGTTGTGACCTGACGTTATCAACTGTTGCAAGTATATAATTTGAGACAAACTCAGGTTGGTCCAGATGAATAATATGCCCGCTTTCTTCAGCTAAATATTGGTTACTATTCATACTGATATATTGCAAATCATTTTGCAATCTTGACCATTGTTGTTCGCGTCTGTCACCAAGATCATCATACGCCCAAACGCGTTTCCCACGTGTAAGAATAGTAACCGGAAATGAATAGGGTGGATGATTAGTTAATTTTGAGACCTGCTTTGCACTGGCTTCCATATAATCAAGTTCATTAAGCAAAGTGCTTTTTGATTTCATTGTTGACATTAATAAAAATGCAGTACGTTTAAATTCATTTGGGTAATTATCAGAAATGATTGGGTTTACAATACGAACTTGATAACTGTTTTTATATCTTAAATATTTATTATTTCTTTTGACCTTTATTCGTTTGAATTCTTCTGTGTCAAATTGCTCCGGATGAGATGAATCAACTAAAACCAGTCCAGCAGTCAATTGAGGATATTTGCTGGCAAAATAGCGTACGTTATAACCACCGAAGGAATGACCTACCAGAATATATGGACCGGATACCTTTGCTGCACTAAGTAGCCTTCTTAATTCGCTGGATATCCTTTCAGTTGTTCTGGGTCTGGGACCAGGATCGCTCCAGCCATAGCCGGCCCGATCGTAGCTACATATCCTCACATTTTCAGAGAGGTTCTTTTGTACTTTTATCCACTCCAGTGAAAAACCACCGATGCCTGAATCAATGATTACAGATGGCGAACCCGTACCAATGCAATGAATATGTAACCGATGTGTCCCAATATTAATTAATTCGCCCGGGTATATTTTATCTTTTGCAAAAGTATTAATTGACAGCGTGGCTAGAGAAACAAAAAGCAAAGAGTAAGTAATAAAGTGAATAGTTTTCAATGTTTTTACATTACTTCTCACCATTTCACATTCTCCTTTTGCTGGTCATTCACGAAGATTTGGCAAACCTCGTGTCATGAGGAGCTTATATCCAATATCGGTAAATCTGATGATATCCTGATGCGAATTCAATTTACTCATGTTCAAGCCTGTTAAAAATTTTGTAATCTATATTGAGTAAGGCAATAGCCATGCCAAATTTGTAATCTACATTGAATAACGCAAAGCTATACCAAAACTGTTTGATTTGTTTATTAATTAAAATCATGGGCTTAAGACTTAAATTCCAGTTTATAATTTATAAACTGCTTGAATATAGTGCAATGCATCATTTTTATGGTGCAATTATTTGATGGAATCAATGTCTCAATCTTCATACTATAAATAGTGTTTCCTGAGATGTTGATGCTTTAGTTATAACATTATTATTCAAGACAATAAATAATAAATGCAGTCTATTTTTTATATCTGTTGGCTGATTGACGGCACATATTAATAAAGCTTAAGAGTTACAATTGTGAATAAAGTTCGGAATATGGGTATATTGGTTTTATCTGGTATTGGTTTGTTGACACTATATTCATGTCAGGCGGAAATGACTCCATTACAAGTCTCGGAAAGATTTTGGCAAGGAATTCAAACAAACAATCTCACTAGTATTAAAAAATATAGTCTGCCGGAATCTTTTGAAGGTAATGATAATACGGACAAATTAGGTGAAATAAGGAATATTGAATTCGGTAGAGTAGTGATTGATGGTGAATTTGCTGAAATTGAAACAACAGTCACTATCATACAAAAAGATAATGAAGATCATATTACCCTCAACACTTACCTGGAAAATCGTAAAAATAACTGGTTCGTGAATTACGCTGGAACCGTACAGCCTTTGCAAGTCAACCAGGATATGGCTGAATTGATGGAAGGTATAGAAGAATTAACAGAAGAATTTGCAGAAGAACTGGAAGATTCATTTGGTGAATTCAAGGAAAAAGCAATTCCGAAAATTAAATCCAGGCTTGAGGAAGTAGAACAAGAACTCCGGGATAAAATTCCGGAATTGAAAAATATGATAGAGGAAGTTTTGAAAGACCTGGAAAAATCAATAGAGGAATCGTTCCCACCACCATCGGAAGAACCAAAAACGCAGAAAACCTGAATAAATTTTATATTTACTAATATTAAGTTGATATAATAGATACAGAAATTCTTAATATTTCCAAGCAAACCTTTATACGTGGCTAATACAACTGGGGAGTGGGGTATGAACAAGATATACGGTTTATTGATAATACTGATTTCTTTTTCATTAAATTTATATGCTATAGAGCCACAATTAGACCATCAGGGAATGATCTATTTCAATATGACATTTGATGCTGGTTATTCAAGGAAAACCGAACATGATTTTGGATTTAGATTTGATAGAGGTTATGTTGAACCAGGAAGTAATATGACGGTGAATCAACTGGTTGGTAAACCTGCCATTATAAACCTGCAGATGAATAACAATGGAGTACAGGCTTTTGAGCTTAATGGGATTAATTATTCCTATAAAGATTACGTTTTTTATGGCGCTGAAGGTGGTAATGCCAAGACAGCAGATACTGAAACTACTGGTGCGAAGACAACAGGTGCTAAAACGGCAGATACAGAAACAGCAGCTGTAGAGAATGAAACAATAACTACTGAAGAACAGGTTGTAGAAGAATCTGAGTTATCTAAAAGAATTGGTGAAATACCGTTAGGTGTATGGATAGGAGCGATTATTGGTATAGTTGCGCTAAGTGCAGGGACAAATTAAATACAGGTAATCATTTCTTTATCTATAATAATTAGTAAATTTATTTGAATTAAAACTATAAACGGTAAATAACGGAGATGTTCTATGTCATTAAGAATTAATGATGAGGCCCCAAACTTTACAGCCCAAACTACCCAGGGCGAGATAAATTTTCATGAGTGGATTGGCGATCAGTGGGCGGTATTGTTCTCTCACCCAAAAGATTTCACTCCGGTTTGCACAACCGAGCTGGGTTATATGGCTGGCCTGGAATCAGAATTCGCCAAACGGAATTGTAAGATTATCGGATTAAGTATTGATTCGGTCGATGACCATCATGACTGGTCCAAGGACATTGAAGAAACACAGGGTTATGCTGTTAATTACCCAATGATTGGTGATAGCGATCTGGCCGTAGCCAAACTTTACAACATGTTACCTGCAGAAGAAGAGGGAACTGCGGAAGGACGGACCGCTGCTACTAATGCTACTGTTAGATCTGTTTTCATTATTGGTCCGGACAAAAAAATTAAATTGATGTTAACGTATCCAATGACTACAGGACGAAATTTTGATGAGATTTTGCGTGTATTGGATTCCATGCAATTAACGGCAAAACATAAAGTCGCGACACCGGTAAACTGGAAGAAGGGTGAAGATGTCATTATTGTTCCAGCTGTATCTGATGAAGAAGCCAAGGATTTATTCCCAGATGGTTTTAAAACAATCAAGCCTTATCTTCGGACTACTAAACAACCGACGTAAATATATTTAATAGATATTGGTGGGCCCGTAGGGCGAAGTGAAACCGATTGTCCTTAAATGGACAATCGCAGTTCACGAAGCACGAGTCAGGGATGACGAGATGGATCAGTGTCAGGGATGGAAACTATATTAAGTTGAAATAAAATTGGATATTGGTGGGCCCGGTAGGACTTGAACCTACGACCAATGGATTATGAGTCCACTGCTCTAACCAACTGAGCTACAGGCCCTGGAAATAAACCGAAAGTTATGTATCAAGGAATGTTTTAAGCTGATCGGACCGGGATGGATGACGCAGCTTACGCAAGGCCTTGGCTTCAATTTGACGAATTCTTTCACGAGTTACATCAAACTGTTTCCCGACTTCTTCAAGTGTATGATCAGTATTCATATCAATACCGAAACGCATTCTGAGCACTTTAGCTTCACGTGGTGTTAATCCTTCCAGCGCATCACGAGTTGTTCGTCGTAGACCTTCAAAGCTAGCCGAGTCATTCGGAGCCTGTATATTCGCGTCCTCAATAAAATCACCCAGGTGTGAATCTTCATCATCACCAATAGGTGTTTCCATTGAGATTGGCTCTTTCGCGATTTTTAATACCTTACGTACTTTTTCTTCCGGCATTTCCATTCGTTCGGCCAATTCTTCCGGTGTTGGTTCACGTCCCATTTCTTGCAGGATTTGCCTTGAGATACGATTTAATTTATTGATTGTTTCAATCATATGGACCGGGATTCTGATCGTTCTTGCCTGATCAGCAATTGAACGGGTAATCGCCTGACGAATCCACCAGGTTGCATAGGTTGAAAATTTATAACCACGTCGATATTCAAATTTATCAACGGCCTTCATTAAACCAATATTGCCTTCCTGAATCAGATCAAGAAACAATAATCCACGATTGGTATATTTTTTTGCTATTGAAATAACCAGTCTAAGATTGGCTTCAACCATTTCCTTTTTAGCGCGTCGTGCCTTGGCTTCACCAATTGATATCTTACGATTGATCTCTTTTATTTCGGCAATGTTGAGTAATGCATCATCAAAGATAAACGCCAACTTTTCCTGGGCCTTCAAAATCTCTTCTTCGAATACCTTTAGTTTTTCCGTATAAGGTGCTTTCTCCTTAAGTACATTTTTTATCCATTTGAGATTGGTTTCATTACTAGGGAAACTGGCAATAAATTCCTTACGTGGCATTTTTGCTTCTTTGACACAAAGCTCCATGATGAGTCTTTCAGTGTGACGGATGCGGTCGATCAAGTCTCGCAAGTTGTCAGTTAATAAATCAATAAATTTAGGCGTAAGACGCAGTTCCAGGAAACATTGCGCCAATTCCTGTTCGTGTACTTTCGTTTTATTGTTATCCTTACCGTAACGTTTAACTGCTTTTATAAATTTAATATGCAGTTTTTCCAGCTTCTCTATGTGTTCTCTAACGTCTTCGGCAGTCAGTGCGATTTCTTCTTCTTCTTCAGAGTCGGACTCATCATCAATACCAGTATTGTTATTCTCGGTTGGGTTTGAGACCTGAATCCCTTCATCGGGATATTCTTCAGTATCATTGAAGCCGATAATGACATCACTCAGTTTCATTTCTTCTTTCAAGATCAAATCAAAGGCATCAAGCAAGGTCCGAACTGTGCCGGGATAGCTCGACAAGGCTCCCAATACCTGGTTAATGCCTTCCTCAATCCGTTTTGCAATCTTGATTTCACCTTCGCGGGTTAATAAATCAACTGTACCCATCTCCCGCATATACATCCTGACCGGATCGGTTGTTCTGCCAAACTCGTTTTCCAGGCTGGCGAGAGCCGCTGCCGCTTCTGCAGCAGCATCTTCATCGGGGACATCAGTATTATCAGTAATCTGGCCATCGAGATCCGGTGGAGACTCATGCACAGTGATCCCCATGTCATTGATCATATTGATAATATCTTCAATTTGCTCTGGCTCAACAATATCGTTAGGCAGGTGATCGTTGACCTCATGATAGGTCAGGAATCCCTGCTCCTTGCCTTTCGCAATTAGCAATTTCAGTTGCGATTTCTCGTCTTCTTTAAAGATCTGTTCTGCTTGTTCCATAATTTATTTGGCTCGATATTTGCAAAGAATTTAATGATAAATATTGATATAACTGTTTGATTAATAAAGAACAATTGTTCGGGCTAAAACAGTCAAGCTTAGCATATAGACTTAGATTCCGCTAGGTAGAATTTAAATAATTTCAGAGAGTTATTCTGATTTTTGCTTGTTCCGAAAATATGCTTTTTGCTCTTCACTAAGTTCAGAAGGACTGTGCTTTTCCTTAAAGTCCTTAAATTCCTCCAGGTTATCTTTAATTAACCCGTTAATAGCATCAAGAAATTCACTATCAGTTACCTTGCTTTCAATAAATGTTTCTTCGTCTGCTGCAAGTTCACGTAATCGACGTTCAAATTTAGTATCACGCCAATTTTCCAGGATTGCGGCCAGGGTGATATTGGGTCTACTTTGAATAAATTCAATAAGCTCACATAAAAAATTAATGCCAGGAGTGGGGTGGGCCGCCAGCTTGTCGATTGATTCAAGCTGATTCACCAAAGACGGTTGGTGAAGTAAACAACGAACTAACCAACGAACCTTCTCAATCCCCTTATCCTTCGTATAGTCTGTTTTTTTAAACGGTTTATGGGTTTTGTTATTAGATAACTCCGATAGGTGTCGTTGTATGTCGTTAATTTCACAATGAGTCAGGTTTGCTAATTCCTGAATTAGAATATCTTGATAGGGACCAATCGGTAACTGGCTTAAATAAGGCAATGTTTTGTTTACCATAACGGATCGACCTTCTGGTGATTTAAGGTCCAAATCTTTATTTAAGGATGAGAATAAAAACTCTGAAAGTGGAATTTGCATTTGATTATCAGTAAATGACTTACTTCCCTTGTGACGTACAAAACTATCAGGGTCTTCACCTTCCGGTAAAAACATAAAGTACAATTGCTTGCCTTCACGTAATAGTGATAACGAGTTTTCCATTGCACGCCATGCGGCTTTTCTTCCGGCGTTATCCCCGTCAAAACAAAAGACGAGTTTATTTGTTATCCGAAACAGCTTTTCCATATGTTCAGGTGTTGCAGCAGTACCCAGGCTGGCAACGGCATTACATATCCCGTATTGCGCCAATGCTATGACATCCATATAGCCTTCGACGATATATAAACAATCAGTGTCTTTTATCGCCTTACGAGCTTGATAGAGTCCATATAATTCACGCCCCTTATGAAAAATGGGTGTTTCAGGTGAGTTCAAATATTTGGGTTTGTCATCCGCATCCAATAGCCGACCGCCAAGACCGATAGCACGACCGCGTTGATCGCGAATAGGAAACATCAAGCGGTTTCGAAAACGATCGTAATAACCGCCCTGATCTTTCTGGATAATGGCACCTACCTTAAATAAACGTTTCTGCGCATCATGAGACTTACCTAATTCATTTATCAGGTTGTCCCATCCAGGTGGAGCAAAGCCAAGTTCAAATTCTTTTGCTATCTCGCCACTAATACCCCGGCCTTTAAGGTAATCAATGACGGTATTTGCCTGCGGATGTTGTCGGAGCTGTTTTGAATAAAAATTGGTTATCATTTCCATTAATTCATAGAGTTCGCTGGATTGATTGCTACTTTTAGTTGCATCCGTTACTTCCCGGGGTATTTCCATGCCAGCACGGGAAGCCAGATCTTCAATCGCATCAATGAATCCCATATGCAGGTATTCCATTAAAAAACTTATCGCTGTGCCATTCGCCCCGCAGCCAAAGCAGTGATAAAACTGTTTTTGTTGACTTACTGTGAAGGAAGGTGTTTTTTCATCATGAAACGGGCAGCAGGCTTGATGGTCTTTTCCTGCCTTTTTAAGTGGCACGTAGGCATCAATGATATCGACAATATCGATTCTATTGAGTAATTCATCAATGAAATGTTGTGGGATTCGACCAGCCATAGTTTGGTTTAGTATAACCTCAGCTTTGGATAAAAGGTTGCAGTTTATATTCTAAAAAAGCCTCATTGCAGCGTGTTAGGTAAAACGTGAAGAGTGAAAAGAAAATTACTAATGCTTATTATTAGGAAACCTTTCACGCTTCACATTTTACTAAATACCGCCACAGCACCTTGATGCTCTTTTAACGGACAATGGTAGGTAATGCAGGCTTGAAGAGAATTATGTGGTCAAGCGGGATTTGATTAGACCGCTAACCTTCCCCATGTCGGCTCGACCTTGCAGTTTGCCTTTCAAAACTCCCATGACTTTACCCATATCTTTCATGGTTTCAGCGCCGGTATCTGAAATAGCCTGTTCGATCATTTGGTTAATTTCATCTTCAGACAATTGTTCTGGCAGGTAAGCTTCGATGATATCGAGTTCAAATTGCTCTTTATTTACCAGATCATCCCGACCAGCTTGTTTAAATTGTTCAATTGAGTCGCGATGTTGTTTCGCCATCTTGTCAAGGATGGTAATGGTTTGTTCATCATTCAATTCGATGCGTTCATCAACCTCTTTTTGCTTAAACGCAGCCTGGATAAGTCGCAGGGCAGCAAGTCGTTCCTTGTCCTTGCCGCGCATGGCAGTTTTTACGTCTTCATTTATTTGATCTTTTATATCAGCCATTGCTGATGGGACAGTAAATTAATGAGGTTGATCAGTAGGGGCGAACGCGGCGCAAGACGTTTCTTGACGCCTGTTTTTGCGCTCGTTTGACAGCTGCTGCCGCTTTACGTTTTCTAACCTGAGTCGGTTTCTCGTAGAATTCCCGACGATGAACGTCAGCGAGCGTACCTGCTTTTTCGCAGGCGCGTTTGAAGCGGCGCATTGCAATATCAAACGGCTCATTGTCTCTTACCTTCACAGAGGGCATAGTGTTTGTTTTCCTTTGTCCTAATGGGTCTATTGGGAAAAGGCGGACATTTTAGTGAGAATGGTCGAAATTGCAAACTTAGAATAGATATTTTAGGGAAATTACAGCGATTTATGCAGGTATTAGGTATTGAAACATCTTGTGATGAAACAGGTATTGCTGTTTATGATTCAGAGTCAGGCTTGCTTGGACATAGTCTTTTTAGTCAGATTGACCTGCATAAAGAATATGGTGGCGTAGTCCCGGAGCTCGCATCACGCGATCATGTACGTCGTATTTTGCCGTTAATCAAAAAGACTCTGGACGAGAGTAACACCAGTTTTAATAAGTTGGATGCTATTGCCTATACTGCCGGACCGGGTTTGATGGGTGCCTTGCTTGTGGGCACAGCTGTGGGCCGGAGTCTGGCATTCTCACTTTCGATCCCGGCAGTCGGCGTGCATCATATGGAGGCACATCTATTGGCACCTATGTTGGAAGATACTGTTCCTGATTATCCATTTTTAGCCTTGTTGGTATCAGGCGGACATACTTTGCTGGTCCATGTTAATGTTGTCGGCGACTATAAGGTTTTGGGTGAATCGGTTGATGATGCTGCCGGTGAGGCATTTGACAAGACAGCCAAGTTACTCGGTTTACCTTATCCGGGCGGTCCGGCTATATCTGCTTTAGCAGAAAAAGGTGATAGTGAACGTTTTCATTTTCCAAGGCCAATGACTGATCGTCCCGGTTTAGACTTTAGTTTTAGTGGTCTTAAGACACATGCATTAAATACAGTTAATTCAGAAGCAAATGATGAACAGACCAGGGCAGATATAGCTCGCGCATTTGTTGATGCTATTGTGGATACATTTATTATTAAATGTCGGAGAGCAATAAAACAGACCGGACTAAATCAACTCGTAGTGGCGGGTGGTGTCAGTGCTAATAAACAATTACGCGAAGGATTAATAACACTGATGAATGAAGTTAATGGCAAAGCCTTTTTCCCACGGCCGGAATTTTGTACGGATAATGGTGCAATGATAGCTTACGCCGGGTATCTAAGGATCAAATCAGGCCAGGCTGAGTCTCTTAACTTCCAGGCCAGACCGCGTTGGCCTATCGAAGCATTGAACCTTTAAGGTTAAATATCTTTTTGTCCAATCTTGTCTTCTTTACCTGAAATTAGATTCTGAATATTTGATTGATGACGCCAAATAAGAAGTCCCATCATAATTATGTGGCAAATAAGATAATTTAATTCGTGTAATAAGAACCATGAAAATAAGGGTGTCAAAAATACTGCCGTTAATGCGGCTAAAGAGGAATATCTAAAAATAAATGCCATGATTAACCAGGTGACAACGTAAGCCAATCCCAATTGCCATTGAGTGGCGAACAAAACCCCGATTAATGTTGCAACACCTTTTCCGCCTTTAAATTTGAAGAATACTGGAAATAGATGGCCGCTAAATGCAGCTAGACCACACAGTGCGACGATTAACGGCGGTTGATTCAGTAAAAGCGCAATGAAAACCGGAATAAAACCTTTCAGCACATCACCTGTTAAGGTCAATATTGCAGCTTTCTTTCCATGTAATCGCATGACATTGGTCGCGCCAGGATTGCCTGAACCTTCACTACGCGGGTCGGAAAGGTTAAAAATTCTGCAAACCAATACGGCTGATGCAATTGAGCCCAGTAAGTAGGCCAGTAGAATTAAAATACCTGCGATTATCATTTGTCTATTGAAATCGGTCAGACGGTCAGGGTCAAGTTAATCATTCGATGTGAAATGTGATATGTAAAGTGTATGTGCTCGAATTTGTACTGTAGTATTGACTTTTCACGTTTCACACTTCACTTTTTCACTATAAATATAAACAGAGAATTATTGATTTGGACATTATCTATTTAAGAGATTTACGGATTGACACCATCATTGGTATCTACGACTGGGAACGTAAGATGAAACAAACAGTGATCATCGATCTTGAAATGGCTACAGATATTCGAAAAGCCGCCGACAGTGACAATATTGATGATACATTAAATTATAAATCTGTTGCCAAACGATTGATCAATTTTGTAGGTGACAGCGAATTTGAATTGGTCGAATCTCTTGCTGAGCGAATTGCTGAACTGGTAATGACAGAGTTTAATGTGCCCTGGCTGCGTTTATCACTTAATAAAAAAGGAGCTGTTAGAGGTGTCAGGGATGTAGGCGTAATAATTGAACGTGGTAACAGGGAATGACATTGACACCAGTTTATTTAGGTATCGGTAGCAATATCGATCGTGAGTCTAATATCCTGGGCGGACTGTCTGAATTAAAGAAAAATTATAAGGAACTCAAAATATCGCCGGTTTATGAAAGCAAGGCGTTTGGCTTCGAGGGGGATAATTTCTTTAATCTGGTAGTTGGGTTTAATACGGATTTGGGTGTTGATGATTTGGAAGCATATTTGAGAGAAATTGAATATAAATTTGGTCGTAAACGGGATCAGACTCGATATTCATCTCGCACGCTGGATATCGACCTGTTGCTTTATGGTGATCTGGTCTGTGATAAACATGAGTTACCGAGAATAGATATTATTAAGTTTGGCTTTGTTCTGAAACCATTATGCGATTTAGCACCGGATCTGGTGCATCCAGAGAAAGGATTACCAATCAGTCAGCTTTGGCATGATTTTAATGGTATCGGTAAAGATTTAAGACTGGTGCAAGAATTTCCATTACATGATTAATATTGTTTGTTTTTTTGAGTCATACAATTGGTGAAGTTAATGGTGAGCAGGGAAACGGAAAGTCATATAATGACAACGTTGAGCCATATATTACATTATCCAGACAGCTCGCAAATGAACTTGGAGCAATTACAGGAGTAACTCAGTATGAATATTAATGTTTGGTCAAATATTATCATTATTTTTCTGTTTGTTTTTCTATCCGGGTGTATTCAATATAAAGAACAAAAGAAAGTACAAAACCTGGAGTCAGCATTAACAAGTTATGATGTTGCTTTGCGTTGGGCAAAATACCAGGATGCCTATAGTTACCATGTTTCTCCAAATGGTACCCAGCCTCCGGCTGATCTGGATGCATTACGAGAGATCAGTATTACCGGAATAAAAGTAGTCGAAAAGACGATAAATGAAGATCATACCGAGGCGAATGTAAAATCCGTTGTAAGTTATTTCTTAAAAACATACGGAACCGTTAAAGAACTTAAGCTCGAAACAAATTGGTGGGTAAATGAAAAGACGGGGCAGTGGTTTATAGATGGTGAATTTCCTAAATTTGAATAGACTTTAAGAATATAAAGTTCTCCCTCCATCCACATTGATTATCTGTCCGGTTATATAGTCGGCATCCCTGATTAAAAATAGTACGGCTTTTGCTACGTCTTCCAGACTTCCTGTCCTTTTTAATGAAGTATGATCAAGAATATCCTGTCTGGTTTTTTCATCCATTTCTTCCGGCCAGGTAATAGCACCAGGAGCTATAGCGTTCACACGGATTGGACTCAATTCTTTCGCCAGGGACTGCGTCAGCATAATTAATCCTGCCTTGGAGATACTATAAATTGTATGACTAACAAGAGGGCGATATGCGTGAATATCTGCAATGTTGATAATACATCCTTTATTTTTCCGGATTGATGGAGCAATAAGTTGAGAAAGGAACAATGGCGCTTTCAGGTTAATATTTATTAATTCTATCCACTGTTCATCAGATAATGAATTAACAGGTGTAGGATAAAAGGCAGAGGCATTGTTAACCAATACATCAATACTTCCTTTGAATTCCAGTGCTGCGTCAATCAATGCAGAATAATATTCTTTATGCTGCAGGTTGGCTTGAATCATTATTGCCGAATCACGCCTTTCACCATTTAGTTTTCGTACCAGTTCATGTGCTTCCTGTGCAGAGCTATTGTAATGAACAACGATATTCATCCCCGTTTTATGCAGGTGTTCTGCAATTGCTGCACCTATACGTCTGGCAGCTCCTGTTATTAATACTGTTTTGTCGAGCATTTATATCGTTATAAATTATTGAACTGTTCTTGAATGATTTCAGAAACAGAATAACATGGCAACGTTATGACACAAGCCAGCTTGCATAATACTATTAGTTCCCTGCCAGAGCCCGATGAACAGGCAATGAAACTAAGTTCTTTATTAAGTGACTCCATAAAATCCCTTATCGAAAAAAATAGTGGCAGTATAGGTTTTGATCGATATATGCAAGCATGCTTATACGAACCGGGACTTGGTTATTACTCTGCAGGTAGCCGTAAATTTGGGGCTGCCGGTGATTTTATTACTGCACCGGAACTTTCACCCTTGTTTTCAAGGTGTTTGGCTGCACAATGTGTGCAGGTACTAAATGATCAGAGTTCCGGGGTTATATTAGAGGTAGGGGCCGGCAGTGGGCGTATGGCTTGTGATATTTTGCTTGAAATGGAACAACAAAATATTTTGCCGGAAGAATATTGGATTCTTGAAGTTAGTGCTGATCTGATTGAACGTCAGAAACAGCTTGTTTCTGAGATTATTCCACAGCATCTAAACAGAATTAAATGGTTAGATAAATTACCAATAGAAAAATTTAATGGAATAATACTTGCCAATGAAGTTGTAGATGCCTTACCAATACGGCGATTCAATAAAGTTAATAATATTTTTTACGAATTAAAAGTAAAACATTATGGCGATAGATTTGGCTGGACTAGTGATCAGGCTGATAAAGAATTAGTTAGTGCTATTGAGTTGTTAGAGGAAAAATATGGACCGTGGCCAGAAAATTATTATTCGGAAATAAATTTGTTATTAGATGGGTGGGTTAAATCATTCAGCGATATTATTAAAAAAGGATTAATGTTAATAATTGATTACGGTTATCCCGGTTCGGATTATTATCATACTGAACGAGAAGACGGTACATTACTTTGTCATTACAGGCATCATGCCCATTCAGATCCGTTTTTATATCCTGGTTTGCAGGACATAAGTAGCTCTGTCAATTTCACTGCATTGGCAGAAAGCGCAGATAGTAATGGTTTAAATGTTTGCGGATACACGACGCAGGCCTATTTTCTGATCGCATGTGGTCTTGAAAAATTGATTGGTGATATAACTTCCAAAGACATAAAATCTCAGACCGAGATTGGCCATCAGGCAAGGAAGTTGACTTTACCTGAAGAAATGGGTGAGAAATTTAAAGTGATGGCGTTATCGAAAAATTATACATCACCTTTATTAGGCTTTTCAGTCATGGATCAACGTGTGAGACTCTGACTCTAATATGAGCTTATATCAATATATTCCGGTCGTACTACTAACGTTAATTATATCAGCTTGTAAAACCGGGGTTGTAAGGGAGAACAAGCCAGTTGAAGAAAGATCCGGAATATCGAACCTTGCCAAAACAGATGTTGATAATGTACTAGATATCCACATCCGTGAGTCAAGGCGTTTATTAAAAGAGCTTATGGTTAAACTTTATAAGCGTAATCCACGTGAATTGAAAAAATCAGAACTAATATTACCCGAAGAACATCTTGTAAGGTTATTTGATCTTGAACATGACTGGAATTTCCCCGAATTGGAAGGCAAACATGACACTGATGTTATTAAACTGACATTTAGTGATGAATATAAAGGCGATCGCGTTTTCTCATTTATAGCAGGTTTATTGTCGATGATCATGAAATCTTATAATTATCAGTCAGAATTTTTCATGTTTGATTCAGTCGACCCACAAAAACTTTATAATAGTGCTCGAAATATTGAAATCGCTGCCTGGAAATTGGGGAATAACCTGGATTCTCATGGTGAGTTGTTTTTATACAGCAACTCTTTACCGAACGAGGATGTTGTAAATTTGAGTTATGAACGCCTATTTGGCAAATTAATTGCGACCCAGGATAATATTGCAATAATTATTGCGGGTAAAAAGAATCGAACTATAAAAACTGTAATACAAAAAATGGCCACCGCTATTTTTTTGCCTATATAATTTTCTGGAATAACCATTGGACCTGATACATCTCATCATACTGGCATTGATTCAGGGTATAACCGAGTTTTTACCTGTATCGAGTTCGGCACATCTTATTCTCGTTCCTGTATTAACCGAATGGCAGGATCAGGGTTTGGCTATAGATGTTGCTGCACATCTGGGAAGTTTGTTTGCTGTTATTTTTTATTTCAGAAAAGATATTGCTCGTATATTAATTGCCGGTATTGAATCTATCTCAAAACAAAAGATTGATAATATTGACAGTAAACTTTTTTGGTATCTGGTATTGGCAAGTATCCCGGTCTTGGTAACAGGATTTATATTTAGAGATTTTATTTCCACGTATCTACGTGAGCCATTGGTTATTGCAAGTACATCTATCGGTTTCGGTTTATTGCTATGGTATGCAGACGTTTATGGCAAACGAATCCGTCGATTAGAGTCTTTATCAATTGGCGACGTCATAATTATAGGGATTGCACAGGTATTTGCATTAATTCCCGGTACGTCTCGATCAGGTATCACAATAACAGCAGGTCTGTTATTGGGCCTGGACAGGGTGAATGCAGCACGATTTTCTTTCCTTATGTCCATACCAATTATATTTATTGCCGGTGCGTATGAAACTGTAAAACTAATACAGGCTGGCACAGGTATGGATATATTTAATTTTATTTTTACCACGTTCTTATCAGCAATAAGCGCATTTGCTGCGATACATTACTTCCTGCGATTTATTGACAGAATTGGAATGTTGCCGTTTGTAATCTACCGGGTAATCCTCGGAGTAGTACTAATCTTTATTTTTATTTAAAAATAGTTCTATATTTTTTATCTGTTGTTTTTTTATTTCCTGTCCAAGTTTTTTCCCTTCCAGTCCCTTGCCCTGTAGTGAACTCCCATCAACAGAATTTGCTGCGTCTAGTGCTTTTTGAAAATATTCAGTTTGTGGGTAGTCTCTATTTTCGAAACCTGCGCGTCCCCGCGCATCTGCTTCACATGCAATTAAAAATTGTTGAAAGCGTTCAGGTCTTCTAAAAGCATCAAGTTGCTCGAGCTTTTTTAAAATTGTCTCAGGTTTCATTTCCTGTATACGGTGACAATCGAGATGAAATTTTGATACACAATTTGCAAGTTCACGATATTTGTTTGGAATGCGATAACGCCTACAAAGTTTATCTATTAATTTTACGCCACGATTTTCGTGGCCATGGTGGTTGGGTAATTTATCTTTCGGTGTGGTCCCTTTACCCAGATCATGTACTAATACGGAAAAGCGTACCATAGTGTCATCGGTTAAGCGTGTCGATTGGTTTAAACTCATGATAGTGTGTAAGCCGGTATCAATTTCGGGATGATAAATTTCAGGTTGGGGAACACCAAATAATGCTTCGATTTCAGGAAACAATTTTGCCAAAGCATTACATGAACGTAATACAAGAATAAATCTTGCAGGATAATTACCTGATAGTGCTTTTTCCAATTCTGTCCAAACACGTTCTGGCACCAATGAATCCAGTTCATCAGAATCTGAAATTTCTTTTAACAATGACATGGTTTCAGGAGCCACTTTGAAACCAAATAGCGCAGCAAATCGTGCCACACGTAATACTCTTAGAGGATCTTCAATAAAAGCTGGTGATACATGACGTAGTATTCCTTCCTGTAGATCTGATTGACCACCATACGGATCTATTAGTTTGCCGTTTTCATCTTCAGCAATAGCATTGATGGTAAGATCCCTGCGTTTTAGGTCTTCTTCCAGGGTTACTTCAGGTGAAGTATGAAAAGTAAACCCCTTGTATCCCTTACCGGATTTTCGTTCAGTTCGTGCCAGCGCGTATTCTTCTTTACTTTCCGGATGTAAGAAAACCGGGAAATCATTACCAACAGCCTTGAAACCGTTTTCGATCATTTCTTCTGGTGTCGTCCCGACGACAACCCAATCACGATCCTTGACTGTAAGTCCTAAAAGTTTGTCCCGTACTGCACCGCCAACTAGATATGTCTGCATATTACCTAAATAAAGTTATCTGTTGGTTAAATATCTTGCCTTCGTTCAATGTGAGCAACAAGTTTATTTGATGAGAAATTATACTGGTCTATTGCCGTCTGGAGGCACTACGAAAAATTGAATAATTAGAACGAAAGTCTTTTCTTTTTAAGTACCGGGGCACGATGGATTCGATAGGCATTGTTTCGATACCAGACCTTGCCAGGTCATGGCTCTCGCAAATACTATCTGTTTTTGCAGAAAGGTAATTATCTGTTGAAAAGGGCTTGCCAGGAACAAAATCAAAAATTGTCGCTTGTATCCGGGACAGGATATCGTTCAATGGAATAATGGTTCTGTTTAGATCCATCACATTTGCTGTGTATTCAACGAGTTCCTTCAGACTATAAACTTTCGGACCACATAATTGATATTTTTTATCATAACTTTCCGGATCAGTTAATGACCGGACCATAATTTCTACAACATCAAGGACATATATTGGTGCAAATTTTGTGTCATGACAGGCCAGGGGAAAGAATAACGGTGAAATCTTTAACAGGTTAGCAAAGCGATTAAAAAAACTATCATCTCTACCAAAAATCACAGAAGGTCTGAAGCTGGTAACATTTAATCCGGATGTATTGGAATGTAATATGTTTTCCGCTTTACCTTTTGTACGAAGGTAGTGGCTTTTACCGTTTTCGGCATCTGCATTCAGGGCACTCATCTGCAATAATCGTTTAATTCCATTTTTTTCACATGCGTGCAGAAGTTTTTCTACCAGACTAACATGAACATGTTCAAAACCACTTCCATTGTTTCCTTTTTCATTAAGTATTCCGACCAGGTTTATGACAACATCACAATCCGAGGTTTGCTGTTCGAGCTGGTTTGGATCATGAATATTCGTTTCTACCAAATCGAGTTCGGGTAACAAAATAAGATTATCCCGGTTATATTCCCTGTTACGAGTCAGTACCTTGAGTTTATATCCTTCACGAGCGAGACGATTACATAGTGAATGACCAACAAAACCTGTCCCACCCAGTATAGCTATACGATTAATTAACATGTCTGTTATCCGAAATCTTAACAGCAGTACAGCTTAAATTGGCCACGAGATTTTTCTTTCTGGATATGACTAAAGCCATTCTTTCTTTAATAGGCTTAATTTTCGATTGTAAACGCCAGTCATAGATGTTGGCGAAATAAAGTACACGTCGGACATATTTGCGAGTTTCATTGAATGGAATTTGTTCAATCCAGACATCAGGCTCTTCACAACCGGTTTTGGGTAGCCATTTTAAAACACGATGTGGTCCTGCATTATAGGCTGCAGTAGCCAGCACCATATTCCCTTTAAATTTATCCAGCATTTGTTTCATGTAAGCACTACCAATCGGTATATTGGTTTCTGCCCGTTTTAGTTTGTGGGTTTTAAATCCGTTTAAGCCAATTCTTTTAGCGGTAACTCTCCCGGTTGCAGGCATAACCTGCATCAGGCCCAATGCACCTGCAGGTGATCTGACATCTTCAATAAAAGCACTTTCAGCACGTACCAGACCATATACCCAACTGGGATCAAGATTACGTTTTTTGGAATATTTATCTAATAATTCATTAAAAAGAATCGGGAAACGTAATACAAGATCGTCATATGCTTTTGCACGGCTCATAGTAAATATAGCACGATCATGCCAGCCCCATTGGCTTGCGACAGCAGCGGCCATTTGCATTTGATATGTTGTCATTTTATTTAATGCATGGTGCCATTCACGTCTTGCCTGGTGTGACATATTTAATTTAAAAAATTCATAGGCACGTTTAATTGCCGGAAGAGATTCTATTCGAGAGAATTCTTCTTTATTTTCCGGTAATGGGTAATGATTCATTCTGTAGGGCGAATTACTTTTATCTGCGGCAAGAAAGCCGTAATAGTCTCTTTCTTTAGCCAATTCACTAAAAATTTCATTAGCCTTTTCAATATCACCCGTTTCTTCCAGAGAGCGTGCATGCCAGTAACGCCAGCGTAAATCGATATCAATTACAGGAGGTAGTCCAATGGTCCATTTTCTTAATAAAGGCCAGTCTTGATTTGCCAGTGCAGTTCGCAAACGATAATGAAAGACTTCTTCGTTAACGTGATAATTATCAATTTGATCGAGTAATTGAGCCGCTAATTTACTTTTACTTTTTGCTGCTCTTACTGCCAATGTACGTTCTATTTCAGCAATATCACCCGATGTAAAGGAATAATGATCCTGCAGTGACTCTAACCTTTTTAATGCTTTGGCAATATCCTGTCTAGCAAGACGTAATATCCCGTGAATTAATATCTCTCTACCAATCGGTGTGTCTTCAATGTTTGGCTTATTAGTATACTTATAGGGATTATTGTGAATTTGAATCCATTTTTTTGCCAGTTTGCGATTTTCCGCACCAAGTTTTTGAGACAGGTAATTAGCCAGACTAATTTGTGAATTTTGCATTGATAACCGTATGCGTTCCCAAACCAAATCGTTTGTCATGAGCTCACTTTTATAAAGTAATGCAAAAGCTGGATCACATTGTGGCGGTAATGATTTACCGGTTAACCATATCGTTCTGATATCTTCCAGTAAAAAAGTTTTATTGTTCGTTTTTATTCTTGCCTGCAATTGATAACATTGCATCGTTGTATCTTTTTGTTGCGTATAGTTATCTAGAAATGTTTGCCAATGTCCACGTTTTACAAGCAATTTTAACCATGATGTCCGTAAACTTTCGGTAACAGGTAAATTAGAATATCGTTTCAGGAAATCAATAACTTCATCATTTTTTACTTTCCAGAGCCGTTTACGCAAATAGCTATAACGTAAATAAGGGTAGAGGGGATAGTCCTTTAATGTATTTGCAATCTTGCCGAATGTTTTAAATTGTTTTCTGTCCAGGGCTTTGCTTGCTGCGAGATAATCTTTACGTTGTGCTTCAATCGATTTTGCATTAGCTGGGGATGTATGAATACCCGTGAGGAACAAAATAGAAAGCAAGAGAAAACCACACTGTCGTGACAGGCAGCTTGAATATAATGTTCTTCCCGCTTTAGGTTCGGTTGTAAAAAACATCAACACCAAATTATTATCTTAATTAAAGGAATTGTCCTTATTTCAACACGTTTTCGCAATAGTTTTATCCAGATTAAAAACATCAGGAACTGACCATACTTTATAAAGAAATCTCGGTAAAATAGCTTATGCTCTCTGAATTAACTTTAATGATAATAATTGCCTATGCAGTGGCTGGTGTTTTTGCAGGTCTCATAGGGGGTATGTTGGGTTTAGGCGGGGGGATAGTTATTGTCCCTATCCTGCATTATTTATTTACTCAGCAAGACTTTCCAACGGTGACATTAATGCATGTGGCTGTAACAACATCACTTGCAACAATAATAATTACGTCAATATCTGCAACATATGCACACCATCGTAAAAAAGCTGTGTTATGGCCAGTCGTTTTTCGATTCGCTCCAGGCATACTTGTTGGTGCTGGTTTAGGTGCAATTTTGGCTGACTCGCTATCAAGTGATTTGTTACGTATCACTTTTGGTATTTTTGAGATTTTGGTAGCTATTCAAATTGCATTTAAGTTAAAACCTGAAGCGAAAATGTCATTACCTGGCACGAAAGGATTGGCAGGTTCGGGAGTTGGAATCGGGTTATGCTCAACATTGTTAGGTATTGGTGGTGGTACATTAACAGTACCGTTTTTGCTTTGGTGTAATGTTCATATCCGAAATGCTGTTGCCATTTCTTCAGCTTGTGGATTTCCCATAGCTTTGGCAGGGACTACCGCAATGATAATTGCAGGTTGGAATGAAATTGATTTACCGGAAAATTCATTCGGGTATTTGTATTGGCCTGCCGCACTGATTATTGTGGCGGTGACCGTTATTTTTGCACCGCTTGGTGCCAGGCTGGCGCATTATTTACCCGTCAAGACTTTAAAACGTTTATTTGCAGTTATACTTGTAATAGTAGGAGTTCGAATGTTGATGCAGGGGTAATCATGACATCACTGGTTTGGGGACATTACTGGTTTAAGAAAACAGATCTTTTAACAGATCCGCAAGCTGAACAGGAAAACTCAGTTGAATCTGAACAGACTAAAAAATTATTTTGTCATGTATGCAAACATCATATAACTGATTTGGATCAAGCTATTTCCATTAATAATTCTCATACGCATACATTTACTAACCCTGCCGGTTATACTTATACAATCAATTGTTTTCGCTCTGCCACTGGTTGTTTGACAGTTGGTGACCCTACTAATGAATTTACCTGGTTTGGTGGTTATGAATGGCAAATTGCATTGTGTCAATCATGTAAGGAGCAGTTAGGTTGGTTATTTACTAATGATAATGAGTTCTATGCACTAATTAATGATCGATTAACTCATGTCCCCTGAAGTGAGGGTTTGTAGGAGAATCCAGTTACAAAAGAAACTAGTATGAAAAACAGTGAAACAGCAAGTTCTTTTGAGTAATAACTAACAATACACCAAGGGTATGACAGTAATTCAAAAAACACTAAGTTTTAATACGCGGCCGAGACAAACACTGGAGTTTACCGGTGATGTGCAACAGGCCGTTTCTAACAGCGTGATACAACAGGGTCTTTGTCATTTATTTATTCAGCATACCAGTGCTTCTCTCATGTTATGTGAAAATGCAGACCCTGATGTTCGTGTAGATCTGGAAACCTTTATGCAAAATATTGCACCTGATGGTGATCCTATGTTTTGTCATACAACGGAAGGGCCGGACGATATGCCGGCTCATGTCAGGACATTAATTACTAATGTCAGTCTCACAATCCCGGTTGCATCATCACGTTGTCAACTCGGTACCTGGCAGGGCATATATTTGTGGGAACATCGGACCAGTCCACATTGTCGTAAAGTAATCATGACACTTTATGGAGAATAAAATGGGAAAGGCAATATGGAATGGAGCAGTATTGGCAGAAAGTGAAAACTATGAAGCAGTAGAAGGTAATATCTATTTTCCACCTGATTCAATCAACAAGGACTATTTCAAAGACAGTGATACACACTCAACTTGCCCCTGGAAGGGTGAGGCCAGTTACTATGATATCCAAGTGGATGGAAAAACTAATAAAGATGCGGCCTGGTACTATCCCGAGCCAAAAGAAAAGGCAGAAAAGATAAAAAATCACATTGCTTTTTGGAAAGGTGTGGAAGTTACAGGGTAAACTTATCTCAAGATAGATCTGATTTTTTTTCTAAGCTCAGATAGATTGCTTTTAACAAACCAGGGGTTTTTCTTTAGCCAGATATTATTTCTTGGGGAAGGGTGGGGTAAGACGAAATAGTCAGGTAGATATTCCTGATAATGCTTTACCGTGTCGGTTAGAGTTTTCTTTTTTAAATCTTTTAAAAAATAATTTTGTGAATATTGGCCTATTAATAAAATAAGCTGTTTGTTCTTTAGTGTTTTTAGAATTTTATCCATCCACAGTTCCGCACATTCAGGTCGTGGCGGTAAATCACTTTTTCCATTGTTACCCGGATAACAAAACCCCATTGGCACAATGGCAAAGTTTTTTACGTCGTAAAATTCTTCAGGTGTAACGTTTAACCATTCCCGCAAACGATCGCCACTGGCATCATTCCACGGAATACCGCTGTTATGGACTTTAATACCCGGTGCCTGACCGATGATGGCAATTTTTGATTTCGTTGAAAAATTCAGTATTGGTTTTGGAGGATAAGGTAAATGTGTCTTGCATGTGGTGCATCGACGGATTTCGTTTAATAATTTTTGTGACATTAGAAATAAAAAAGGGCCTGCTTTAACAGGCCCTATATTGTATTAAAGTTCAGCTGGAGATTTATGCTTAATTTTGGTCCAGTGTTTGTTAGCTTTCTTAATACGTCCCGGTACGTCCTTTAACCAGTCCGCCTGAATATTCTTGTCCAGGTTCAGGTATAGACGTCCATCAACCACCTTCCAGGCCTCCGGGTCACTGACAAACTTTTTGCCTACCGAGACACCAAAGGCACACCAACCGCCGTAAGCCGGCAGGTATTTTTCCG
>JANQJZ010000013.1 GCA_028281365.1 Gammaproteobacteria bacterium
GCTGCTGCGTCCAAAACTACGCTGACACTATTTCCATCAACACTTGTACTATTAACCAAACTGCGGCGTGGTCCGGCAATACGATCTTTTAACCAATAACGTGCCGATGAACTTTTATTTCCAGGTAATAGATGACTACCAAGTGCACTGACTGTACTTGCAACTGTCATTAAACCATTTGCCGCACCGCTATGACCTAATGTAAAGGAATGACTGTTTTTTATAGCTGGGATAGTTACCTCGTTATCTCCCGAGCTAGAAAATAGCTGATCAATACTATCCAAATGACAGTCAGCATCGAAACAGGCGTTTTGTATCGACAGAACTTGTGCAGTTTCTGTAGATTGAAACTCATCAATTCCTCCAGCGGAAGCCGCACCAATCCCTTTAATTAATGCATAAACCTTATCAGCATCGCGTTTTGCGTCGTCATGTCGCTTCAGGATAAATGTTGTTGCACCATCTGCAGCATAGTCCATATCTCGTTTTGCAATATATCCTTTTACTGCGCGGAGATCACTGGCCAGATCAACTGCACCAACAATAACTTGATCAAGCTCATTTTGTTGTAAGGCACGCACACCGGATTCCAATGCACGTAATCCCGATGTCTCTTCTGCTGAAACAGTAAAGCATGGACCACCAACCCGAAATGCACGCGCAATTCGACTGGCAACAATACCGCCTAAGGCACCCATGGTACGATTCGCACTTAATGCAGGACCGCAGGCTGTTCTTAATCTTTCAATCCATTCGCTAAGTTCATTATCGTTTAATTGAATACCTAATCTATGTAACCATTCACGCGCATATTTTTTTTGCATCCAACGAAAATGAAAGTTGGTCGTATTCATATCCAATGCAATACCGATAAATACCCCGGTACTAATCTGTTGCTCAGGGCTTAATTCTGAGAGTTTTGCATCATTCAATGCATTTGCCGCGACTTCCAGCATTAAGAGTTGTTGTGGCAACATCTCTTTCAATTCAGCAGGTGGAATGCGATAGCGACCTAACGGAATATCGACATCGTTAATTAAATGACCTTTTAGATTGTTTGTGTTTGCACCCCACCAGTTATCCGGTGCTATTGCTTCTTTATCTGTACCCAGTAATGCTGCATCATCAAACGACTGTTGATCGTTCCAGGGACCCAGGCGTGTATCCATACCCACGATGGCAATATCAGTAGAATGATTTGTAATAGTTACAGACTCTACATGTTTTTCTTCTTTGTATTCCTGTAATAATACGTGGGCATTTATCCCGCCAAAACCAAAACCACTTATTGCTGCCCGTCGTGGTTTATCACCATCAATGTCCCAGGGTTCTGCCTCGCTTAATACCTTAAATGGGCTGTTAACCAAATCAATTTTATTGGACGGTGATTCAAAGTTTGCTGTTGGTGGAAGCATGCCATATTTCATGGCTAACAAGGTTTTCATTAATGCCGCAGCACCCGCCGCTGTTAACAGATGACCAACATTACTTTTTACTGAACCAATAACACATTCGCCAACTACATTATGACTTTGCCAAAGATTATTTAAGGAATTGAACTCAACGCCGTCTCCGACAGGTGTACCTGTACCATGACATTCGATATGTTGAACGTCATCAGGTAGCCAACCCGCTTTGGCATATGCGGATTGCATCGCTCGCAACTGCCCTTCTGAATCAGGCGACATGATATTGCCCTCAATATCATTTGATAAACCAATCCCTTCTATTGTCGCGTAGATATGATCACCTTGATTAATTGCATCACCAAGACGTTTTAATATAAAGATACCTGCACCTTCTCCAACAACCAGACCATCGGCGTTACTGTCAAATGGTGAACAACGTCCTGTCTTTGATATCGCGTTCAACTGGGAAAACCCCATCTGTGTATATAAACAATCGGGTCGTGATAAACCTCCAGCTAGCATGGCATCACAGCGTCCGGCTAATAATTCATCGACGGCATACTTTAATGAATACAATGATGATGCACAGGCGGCATCTAAAGTATAAGCACCTGCACCCAGGCCTAATGCTTTTGCTAATAGGCCTCCGGGTAAACCGGCAACATATCGATTCAAAGAATCCGTTGTTTCGGTCTGTCTTTTCGATTCAGTGAATAATTGTTCTTCAAATAATTGCTTGAAGATTTCATCGCTAAAGAGCGACGATGATTCCGTAGGTAATACAATATTGCCAATAATAATACCGACACGTTCCTTATTTAATGTATCGGTTTTTGCATCTGCCCAGGCATCACGACCCGCATATAAAAGAATTTGATACATGGGATCGAGTCGTTTTAATAATTCGCTATCAATATTGAATCCAGTTGGATCAAATGCAAAATTTTGAATCAAACAAGCACGACGTGAGTTAACCTTATCCGGTGCTAAATCAGGAGAATATAATTCATCAGGCTCCAAGCGCCATCGATCTGCCTGGACTTCGATTGCCGTATCCTTTACGTTAACGATATTTTGCCAAAACTCATCTAGATTGTGAGCACCCGGAAAGACGCCTCCAATTCCTACAATTGCAATTCGTTCTGACATGACTAAATAAGTTTAAGACTAGGACTGAAGGCTGAGATCGTTTTCTTTGAAAGCAGTCTGTAATGATCCATCCCGCACACATTCATACCCATCCATTATTGCAATCAACTTACCTTCATTATCAATAAACTCTATAGATGCATTAGCTCGATTATTTGTATGTTCAATTACTTCTGCAACTATGCGATTGCCGTTTTTGGGGAAGCTGCGTTGATATTGACGGTAATGACTAATAGCCGTGGGTAATGACCCAATTCCTTGCTGTTCAAAGCTCCATAAGATCATCATTTGGAATGCTGAATCCAATACTAATGGATCGGTTAACCAATTGGAGCGTATCGGTTGTGACATCCACTCAGAAGGGGCCGGTGCTGAATTCACATTAGCAACAATGCCCTTATCACTACAGTGCAAGATTTCTTTTATACCTTGTAGATGTTGTCCATGGAACAATTGACCATTCTTATAGTACTCACCCTGTTTAAATTGATAATTTCCTGCTACAGCTTCCAGTTTTGGTAATACATTCTTTTCATAACTATCCGCCAAAACAACGACTGCACTTGCATGCAGGTGTTCGTTTGAACGTAATTCTACCGGCACATAGGCACAGGTTTCCTTGAACACCATATTACCGGCAAGAATACTGAGGTGGATATTTTCATCAGCCTTTAAGGTCACACCTTTTAATACACGAAAATCATCAAACCCATGAAACTGCATCCCTGGGTTTAAATGTAAAGCCCCATGTGCAAACCATTCAAGAATTACTGCAACAGGTAGCACTGCCTGACCATTCATAACATGTGATGTTAAAAATGCATATGAACTTACGGACAAGTCACGTTCGAATGCAATCTTTAAATCGGCATTTTCGATTGAAGCTTTTGATTCATTTAATGGTATTGTCGATAAAACATTTTCCGACTCGCCCAATACAATTGTTTCTACCGGACCATCTGATTCGATTTCCTGAATTAAATAGTCTGCACCTGCATTTAAACCGATCACACCTACGCCTTCTTCAGCAAAGATTTTTTTCAATGCTGTCGTTACCATGCCACCATCCCAGGGTCCCCAATTAACTGACAAGACTTTACAGTCTTCTCGAACCTGGTGTTCATGTTGTGCAATCTTATTAAGTATTTCGTTGGCAGCAGCATAATCAACCTGTCCTTTCCGACCCAGGCGTGCTGTGCTTGATGAAAACGTGATTATTAATTTCAATTCATCATTTGCAGTTGCTGTTAAAAGATTTTGCAGACCATCAACCTTTGTAGAATAAACCAGGTCAAATTGTTCCTGCGTCTTATCTTCTATTAATCTATCAGCTAATACACCGGCCGCATGGATGACCCCGCTAACGTTACCTAAGTCAATACGGGCAAGATTTATTACATTTTCAACTGCATTTAAATTTGTCACATCAGCAGATGCATATTGAACATTGGAACCGGCTTTTTCGATCCGCTCTAATGTTGTTTTTATTTCTCTATTGGCAAGAATCGACTGGTACTGCTTCTCAAGGTTTGCCGGACTCAACTTTTCATTGGAATTATCGAGAATTGCTTTTTTAATAGCTGCATCTTCTGTCAGTGATGCTAACCATTCAGGCTCGTCCTCCGGTTCCGGACTGCGTCCGAGTAATAATAGACTGCAATGATAAGTCTCGGCTAATTTAACAGCAACCTCGGCTGTAACACCTCTTGCTCCACCGGTAATAACGACAAAATCTTCTTTATCTAGTAATGAATTTTCTTTGCCACTTTCAACAAGTGCTTCTTGTTCTAAAACTAATTGGATTGCTTGATCATTAACCAATCCAACTTCTAATGGCCCTTGTAAAAACAGTTCTTTTAAAATTGAATCAATTAAGATCGAATCATTATCTATATCGATCGACTTACAACTGACATCTAGCCATTCCTTATCGGCTGTTTTCAGAATTCCGTGGAGTCCTGCTTGTATGGCTGATGCTTTAAGATCATTTTCAAAACCAAACGTACCACCCAATGTTGTTATCGTTGTTAATAGACCCTTTGATTCATTAAGTTTTACTGAACATGATTGAATCAATTGAAAGGTATCCAATAACCATTGTTTATTCGGCTCCTCAACGGCACATATAATGAGACCCGCCAGATTCCTGGACGGTTTTTTATTATTCTTAACAAGCCTGGTTTTGTATCCATTATCTTTTAATGCATCTGCAATTCGTTCAGCCAACTCTCCGCCATTTTCATTTATCCAGATTTCTTTCTTTTTATCAAATTTGATTGGCTGTCGATCTTCAATTAGATCGGTAATTCCAATTACACTGCGAACAATAGCTGATTCATTATTACTAACATCTTCACGATGTTCCGGTATTTTATCTATCTTATCGCGTTCGGACTTGTTTCCTATATGTATGGGATCATCCTGGTCAATAAAGATATCAACAATGGATTGCAGTGTTTGTAGACTGGCCATTTCATCTGGATTAACGGTCGGTAATTCAGGAATACATTCCTGCATAGCCGACAATATTTCAACACGTTTGATTGAATCAATACCCAGGTCACTGTCCAGGTTCATTTCCAGTGATAACATATCAACCGGGTAACCGGTTTTTTCTGCTACCACTTCCAGTAGTGATTCAGCAAAATTGCCTTGCATTTCTTCTACTTCAACAACTTCACTAATGCCTGTTGTCTGTTCTAATGCAAACAACTCGACTATTGAACGCAAGGTTTGTAGTTGGCCTAATTCATCGGGACTAACTGTTGGTAATTCCGGCAACTGTTCCTGAATTGCAGAAAGAATCTCGACACGTTTAATGGAATCAATTCCTAAATCGCTATCGAGGTTCATATCCAGTTCGAGCATTTCGACGGGGTAGCCCGTTTTTTCAGCAACAACTTCCAGTAAGGTCTTTTCAAAATTGCTATCCGGTTTTACGGTTGCTACGACAGGCTTTACTGGTTCATTAACGACATCACTTGCAGGTCTGCCTGCTGCTATAAACTCTACGATATGTTGCAAAAATTGAAATGTACCTAACTCTTCCGGGTTAACTGATGCAGACCAGGGTAATTTTTCCTGTAAGGCAGATAGTATTTCAACACGTTTTATTGAATCGATACCCAGATCGGTATCCAGGCTCATATCCAGACTTAACATCTCTAATGGATAACCGGTTTTTTCCGAGACGACTTTTAATAACAGATTATCGATATCGACCTCGTTTTGTTGACGAGTTTCCTCGATTTCCTTAACAACAGCTTGTTGTTTTACTTCTTCCTGTTTTTGTGAAACAACTTGAGTTTGTTCAGGAACCGGTTGATTGATATTGATTGAAACCGGTTCTGTCGATAAAGGCTGGCCACTAATCAGGCGTTGTTGTTGTTCAAGTAAACGTTGAATTGTTTGTTGCGCAGTCTCCTGTCCTTCCAGATATTGTTGATGCAATCTGGCAGTCTGTTCCTGCATCCTTTGTAAGGCCAGAATACTCTCCTGTGTCGCCTGTAATAGATTATTGTCTGGTGCTGTGACTATTGTTTGTTGTGTCGTGTTACTGGTCCTATCCTGATTGCCTGTAGCAGGTTTATTATTTTTATTCGTCATTTGATTTACTGGTGTTGATGGTCTTTGTTTCCTTGGTGGACGCGGTTCACGCGGCATCATGACATTGGCACCACTTATCGATACTGTCATGCCTGGCTTATTTTCTGTTTCGGGTCGTTCAAGATTAAAAGAACAGGCATCCCATTTATCAAGATCAAATCGAATACCTTTTGCTGCTAACGTTGCCAATACAATAGCCAGGTCATATTGACCATGCTTTTTACCCATAGAAGCATCAATAGAAAGATTGGTAATTTCCTTTTCGGACAAGATTGTTCCAATTAACCCACTAAGCGTTTTACCCGGACCGACTTCAACAAAAGTGTCAACGCCATCAGCATAAAGACGTTCCACCTGTTCTACGAATCGAACTGGATTTGCCAACTGTTCTGCTAACAGTTTTTTTATTCCATCCCTGCCGTCCGGGTAAGGTTCACCCGTTGTATTGGATAATACCGGTATCGTATTTTTTTGAAATTGTACTTTAGCCAATGCCTCAGCAAATGGTTTTGCCGCGTCAGCAACAAAAGAACTATGGAATGCTGCTGCGACTGGTAAACGGATTACCCGAATCTTTTTTATTTTTACAATATCCGCAAACTTTTCTATTTGATCAGTAGCACCAGACAGTACAACTTGTTTGGGTGAATTATGGTTGGCAATAACTAAATCCACATTATTCTCTTTTAAAAGTTCTTTAACCTGACTGGTTTCTGTAATGACAGCCAACATCGCTCCCCGATCACCATCACCTTTATTCATCAACTCACCACGCATGCGTGATAAACGATGAAACGATTCTGCATCATAGTATCCGGCAGCATGTAAGGCTGTCAGTTCTCCATAACTGTGACCAACAGCAATATCAGCTTCAATATTAAAATGTTTTAATACGTTTAATGCACCAAGACTTACTGCACCAATCGCAGGTTGTGCATTTTGTGTTTGTCTTAACGTCTCTTCCTGTTGTTTTCGATCAGCCTCAGCAAAGACCGGTATCGGATAGATGATAGAATTTAATATCTCATCTGTATTTTGACTAAAAACAGTACTGGCATCTTCCAATGCTGAAAAGAACTGTGGGAACTGGCATGCCAGATCTCTGCACATACCAGTGTATTGTGATCCCTGACCAGGAAATGCAAAGGCAATTTTATTTGCAAAAGCTTTAGATGAATAAACCGCTCCTGGCAGTTGCCACTCTTCCTCTTCGTTTTGCTGTAATTGATTTTTAATTTTGTTAAAGAATGATTCCATATCTTTCTGCGCTTTTTCAATAACAATAGTTAATCGGTGAGAAAATTCAGGATTGAATGATTGACAGGAATCAAATGCAAAATGTCTTAGATCATTCCATGCTTCAATAATTTCATTTTCAGGAAATTGCTTGATTAATTCTGGTTTACTTTCGGCAGATAGAGCAATAATTAATGCCTGTCCATCCCAGTCGATATCCGCTTTGCTTTCTTCAGCTTCTTCAAGGACACAATGGAAATTACTTCCACCAAAACCGAACGAACTAAGAGCGGCTCGACGTGGTGTCGTTAATGTCTTAACCCAGGGCCGCTTAATTGTATTTAAATAGATCGGTGCAGTGCCTGGATTAATGATCTCTAATGGTTCATCTACTTTAATACTGGGAGGCAAGACCTTATGTTTTAAGGCCAGTGCTGTTTTAATCAAACCTGCGACACCAGCAGCAGCCTTGGTGTGACCTATCATGGATTTAACCGAGCCTATGGCACACCAGGTATCATCTTCATTATCTTTACTATAAACATCTGACAAGGCAGTTGCTTCTACAGCATCGCCAACAGAGGTACCTGTACCATGTGTCTCAACCAGTTCGATACTTCTCGGTTCTATATCCGCTTCATGGTAGGCATTCCATAATGCCTTGGTTTGACCATTAGAGCTCGGTGCATAGATCGCGTTACCGCGTCCATCAGAAGACGCTCCCATCCCTTTTAAAACGGCATAAATCTTGTCGCCATCACGTTTCGCATCATCCAGACGCTTCATTATGATTGCACCCAGTCCTTCACCCAGGATTGTCCCGTCACCGTCTTTGGCAAATGGCCGGCTGTTACCGGTTGGTGATAAGGCCGGTGTCTTACTGAAACACATATACATAAAGATATCGTTGAATGTATCCATACCACCTGTAATAGCCATATCGACCCGGCCGGTACTGAGTTCCAGTGCAGCAAGATGAATTGCACTCAAAGAACTGGCACAAGCAGCATCAACCACACAGTTGGTGCCACCGAGATCAAAACGATTGGCAATACGACCTGCGGCAACATTACCCAACAAACCGGGAAATGAATTCTCCTGCCATGGGACATAACCTTCGGCAATACGTTGCACGACATCTTCGGCCGTTTCCGGGTCAACACCGGCATCTTTTAATGCCTTGCGCCAGATCGGGTGACCGAGACGTGCACCCAGTGGAATCACTAATTCAAGTGTTCCGGTTACACCTAGAATCACACTGGTACGATCGCGATCAAACTCACGACCATCACCGGCATCTTTACTTGTTGAATAACCCGCATCGAGTAATGCCTGACGTGCCACAACCATCGCTAATAATTGTGTTGTGTCGGTTGCTTCAATATTGTTTGGACTTAAACCGTATAACAAAGGATTAAAATCCTGTGGATCGATAAAACCACCACGCTTCGCATAGGTCATATCCGGAACTGTCTGATCTTCATCAAAGTAATCGTTCGGATTCCAATGTGTATCCGGGATATCGGTAATTGCATCAACCCCTTCACGAATATTGCTCCAGTATTCATTAGGGTTGTTAGCCTTTGGAAATAAACAACCAATACCGACAATTGCTAAAGGCTGTATTTGTTTCTTATCTTCTTTATCCGACATTGTTTACTCTGTTAAATAATTTTTTATCGCATCAAGTTGCATGGGTTTAAATTTCGTTAACTCTACCGGTAGTTCGACACCCTGTTTTTGTATGACATGTATTCGATTTAATACCGCAGCCCCGAATAAAATATTCATTGCAACCGTCACCGCATCACGGTTCTTTGGTTCCGACAGAAATGTATCTTTAGTCCATTCATTAAATGCACCCATTGCAGGTCCACACCAGACCTGATAATCAACCTTACGTTCTTCAACGCCGGCATTGGCCCAACGCGATGACAAACCAAGATACCAGCGAAATATTAAAGCCATTTTATGTTTTGGATTTTTCTTTGCTTTTTCAACTTGTGATGGATCACGATCATTAAAGAATTCTTCAGTGTTTTGCCAAACCTCTTCCATGGTCATCTTAAAGATCGTTTTTTCAAGTTTGGTTTTCTCAGCTTCAGGGATCGCTTCAATTGAAGCGTATTGTTTATAAATGTCATAGAGTTTATTACCACGCATTGCGAACATCGTGCCACGCTTCAATACCTGAAGCTTTACACCCATTTCAAACATATCGACAGCGGGGGCCATGGTGACATCGGCCTGTTCTGCCTCTGCCAGCATTTCCCTGACAATATCTGATGAACCGGATTCCTTGCAAGCCTGATTCACCGTACCCGTCACAACATAAGCAGCACCCATGGCAAAGGCACCAAGCGCTGATGCCGGCGTTGAAATACCACCTGCTGCACCCACCCGAAGTTTATCTTTATACTTATATATAGACTGTATCTGATCGCGTAATGCCAATATGGTTGGCAACAAGGTAATCACCGGCCGGTTATCAGTATGTCCACCTGAATCAGCTTCAACAGTCAAGTCCTGTGCCATTGGAATATATTGCGCAAGTTCAGCTTCTTCTGCTGTTATTTCACCCTGCTCTATTAATTGATTTAATAATTTTTCAGGTGGCGGGCTAAACCATTTTTCTGCAAGCTCAATACGTGAAGCCTTGGCTATAATGCGATTGGGTACAACAATATTTCCTTTACCGTTTTTATGAATACCTGTTACACGATATTTAACGACAGGTAATGTTAATTTCATGTAAGCAGATGTCTCTACAAGTTTTACTCCATACTTTATATATAGATCGACGACAGCTTGCTCATGACCCTTTTCATTCGGGCTATAGATAAGGTTAAAACAATAAGGGTTATCTCCAAGTGAGCTTTGTAATTCTTTAATCGCATTTTCAATTTCATTTAACGATAAACCAGCCGCACCAAATGACGCCAGCATTCCTGCATTAGCAATCGCCTTCACTAATTTTACTGATGCAATACCATTTGCCATCGACCCTGTCATATAGGGGTAACTAAGCCGATAGTCCTGACAAAACGATTGATCGCCAAGTGCATTAATTGTTTGTTTTGGCGCAATACCCAGCAGTGGATAAGAGTTATCTTTATTACTGTTTTCATTAAGCGCAACAGTGCCGCCTGATGCAATGGATATCTTTGCTGCGTTTTTAACCAAACAAAATGGCATATCAAGTCGCAGCAGATATTCTGGCAAATTATCCAGCTTAGCCAGGCTTGAATCACTGTTCGATTGCCAGTAACCAAGGGAATGTTTATTTGACTCCAGGCTCTTTGCTGGAGCGACTATTTCTGGAAGTGAACTCACTCTAATAAATTAATCTGTTCTGTATTTGAAGATTATAGATGGCTGGCATAATGATTATTTGCATCCTTTACTATCAGCTTGTATTGTGCGCGTCCTGAACCACCCTAATGCATTAAATAGTATCATTTTTTTCCTTTTTAGACCTCGCAAAATGGGGTCCCGGGAATATATTATTCTGAAAGCATAGACTTAGTTAAACGCGAAACAGATATTCAGCTAAAATGATAAGATATTGTTATTTATAGAAATAATAAATTAAGAATGAAGTCCAGAGAGAACTACCAGACCCAATTAGACGACGATGCCTACCAGAATGAGATCCTGCAGCATGTTTCCAGGACCTTTGCATTAACCATCCCTGAACTTCCAGACCCACTTTGCCGGGTCGTTTCAAATGCCTATTTGCTCTGTCGAATCGCCGATACGATTGAGGATGATAAATCCATGTCAGCTGAGGCGAAGCGGGAGTTCGCCGAACAATTTATCGAGGTTGTTAAGGGAACTGAAGATTCGAAAGACTTTTCTGAGAGCCTGTTTCCACTCCTGTCAGCAACGGCGACCGAAGCTGAACATGATCTGATTGCCAATACTGAACCCGTCATTCGCATAACACATAGTTTTAATCAACGGCAACGCGCTGCACTGGAACGATGTGTCGCAATTATGGCTGAAGGTATGGCACGCTATCAGGATGCCGAGACCCTGGATGGTGTCGCTGACCTGGATGATATGGGTCAGTATTGTTATTACGTTGCCGGGGTTGTCGGTGAGATGCTAACCGAGCTTTTTTGTGATTATTCTGCCGAGATTGATAAGCACCGGGATGAATTGATGCAGCTGGCGGTATCTTTCGGACAAGGCTTGCAAATGACCAATATCCTGAAAGATATTTGGGAAGATCACGCAAGGGGGGCTTGTTGGTTACCGCGTGATATCTTCGATAAATACGGTGTTGATATACGACATAAGCAAGCCGGGCAAGTTGCATCGGGTTTTGATGAAGCCATGCTGGAGTTGCTTGGAGTTGCCCATGCTCATGTTTATAACGCCTTACGCTATACATTAATCATTCCCACCCATGAAAAAGGACTGCGCCGGTTCTGTTTGTGGGCACTTGGCATGGCTGTATTGACACTGGATAAGATCCGACAGAACCCGGGATTTACGCAAGGGCAACAGGTAAAAATCAGCAGACGTAGCGTTAAGGCGACAATTTTCCTGACCAGTCTTTTTGTTGGCCAGGATCGAATTCTGAGTTATCTATTTCAGTTTTCCGGGCGGCATTTGCCTATGGCAAGTATTCATGAGAGACTTGATAGATCAGCTTTTTCCACACACTAATTAACAAAAATCAGGGGAACTGTAGATGTTTATGGAAATTATATTTTCACCAGTTTTACCTGATTCCAAAACTTGCAATAGGTCAATCTAAACCGTTATATCAATGACTCTGGATACACAAAATGCAAATGCATCGAATTTGGTTATTGATGAATCTGCATCTCAAAATTTAGTCATCAATCTTGAAGAATCTATCCAGGCAGCCTGCGAAAAACTCCTGGATCAACAACACAGCGATGGTCATTGGGTTTATGAACTGGAGGCAGATTGCACTATTCCTGCTGAATATATATTAATGAATCATTTCGTCGGTGAGATCGACGATGAAACAGAAGAAAAAATTGCACAATATTTACGTGACAACCAGACTGAAGAAGGTGGTTGGGCATTGTTTACCGGTGGTGACTTTGATATCAGTTGTTCAGTTAAAGCTTATTATGCGTTGAAACTGGTTGGCGATAATCCTAAAGAAGAACATATGATCAGGGCCAGGAATTTGATCCTGAATCATGGTGGTGCAGCACATAGTAATGTGTTTACCCGAATTACGATGGCTTTGTTCGGACAGGTACCCTGGCGTGCAACGCCCTTTATTCCTGCTGAAGTTATCATTTTACCAAAATGGTTCCCTTTCCATATCGACAAGGTATCTTACTGGTCACGTACTGTTATGGTACCTTTATTTGTTTTATGTACCATGAAACCACTGGCTGTTAATCCACGTGGTGTTGATATTAGAGAACTATTTATTGTCCCGCCGGAAGACGAACAACATTATTTTAAAGTAACAACAGCCTTAAACCGTGCATTTTTAATGCTCGACCATGTTGGTCGTATAATTGAAAAACTGGTACCAAAATTTGTACGTCAATACTCCATTCGTAAATGTGAACAGTGGTTTCTTGCAAGGATGAATGAAGACCATGGTATCGGCGGAATTTTTCCCGCTATGGTTAATGTATTCGAATCGCTTGTTGTGCTTGGTTACCCAAAAGAACACCCAACACGTATTAAGGCACGTAAGGCAATTGATGCTTTGCTAACAAAACGCGGTAATACAAAGTATGTACAACCTTGCGTATCTCCCGTCTGGGATACCTGCCTTGCCAGCCAAACCATGATCGAAACCGAAACCGAAAATAACATCACCAGGGAAATTGAACACGGACTTGACTGGCTCAAGGAACGTCAGCTTAGTGATGAGCCCGGTGACTGGCGTATCCCTCGCCCTAATCTGGCAGGTGGTGGATGGGCATTCCAATATAGTAATTATTATTACCCTGATCTGGATGATACTTCCATGGTTGCCTGGGCAATGCACCGTACAGGTCTGGAAAAATACGCTGAACCAATTGAACGGGCAGCTAACTGGGTGGCAGGTATGCAATCGAATGGCGGTGGTTTTGGCTCATTTGAAGTAAACAATACCCAGTATTATTTAAATGCTATTCCGTTCGCTGATCATGGTGCGCTTCTGGATCCACCTACTGCAGATGTAACAGGCCGTTCAATTGCCCTGCTAAGTCTTGCCGATAAGGAAAAATATGCAACGAATATTAAGGACGCGATAAATTATTTAAAAGAAGAACAGGAAGATGATGGTTCATGGTTCGGCCGTTGGGGCACCAACTATATTTATGGCACCTGGTCAGTGCTTACTGCATTAGAGATTGCAGGTGAAGATCCTGAACAGCCTTATATACGTAAAGCTGTAGAATACTTGCAAGACATGCAAAATGAAGATGGTGGCTGGGGAGAAAGTAATGACAGTTATTACCCACCGCGTCATCGACGACCTTATAGAAGTACCGCCTTTCAGACTGCATGGGCGCTGTTATCATTATTAGCGGCAGGTGAAGCTGAATCTGACACAGTTATAAAAGGTATTAAGTATTTAATATCGGCGCAATCTTCAGATGGTCACTGGTATGATGATAGTTATACTGCACCAGGCTTTCCACGTGTGTTCTATTTAAAATATCATGGTTACACAAAATATTTTCCACTTTGGGCATTGGCCCGCTATCGTAATATCACGCAATACGAATCTTGAGTAAAATCGGGGTCATTGCTGCCTTACCGGTTGAAGCAAGATGTCTCTATCCGGAGAAACTTGACATAGCTTCACCAGCAGAGATTCATTCGGATATTTTTTTATGTCTCAGCGGCATCGGAACTGAATCAGCATATACAGCAATAGAACAATTATTAAGCCTGGAAATCGATGCATTAGTCAGTTGGGGAGTTGCAGGCGCTCTTGATCCGTCATTAAAAGCTGGTGATTTATTAATCGCTGACTCCGTAATTATATCCGACAAGAATTTTCAGACATCATCCGATTGGCTGGTCAATATTAAAAACTACTTCCTGAATATATCACTTAACCCTGTAATCGCACCTATTGCATCAATTGATGCAATGTCTATCACGAACAACGATAAAACTCTTTTACATAACAATACTGGTGCCCTGGCGGTAGATATGGAAAGTGCTGCAATTGCTGATATTTCAAGCAAACACAATCTGGATTTTATTGTGATTCGGGCAATTGCCGATGAAATAGATACTCCTATTCCTGAAGTTGTAACAAAATACACCAATGCACTGGGTCAACCGGATTTTATTCCTTTTGTAATTTCCTGCCTGAAGAATCCCCGGCAAATTAAGGAACTGATTAAATTGGCAAAATGCTACAATAAATCAATTAAAACGCTTAAACATTGTGCTTACGATTTAAAAAAGGAACATTTTCTCTATAATACACAGCGTTTTGACTAGGCTATTTTTTTAACTCTCTATATATTTACCAGGCAACACCATAATGAAATTAAGTACAGAGCAAATTGAAGAATTTAAATCTACAGGCTTTCTCGTAGTACGGAATCTTTATGATACGGATGAAATTAAAGACATTACTGCGTGGACGGAAGAAGTCGCTAATTATCCGGAAGTACCGGGAAAATATATGATGTTTTTTGAAGAAAGTAAACTTGAGCCAGGCAAACGAATACTGTCCCGCATGGAAGATATTGAGCCCTTCCATCAGGGTTTGAGCGAATTGTTTGTTAAAGGCAAGATTCAACAAATTACATCACAACTTTTTGATGATGAAGCCATTCTATTTAAAGACAAAATTAATTTTAAAATGCCAGGTGGTGATGGTTTCAAGGCACACCAGGATGTCCAGGCTGGATGGGACCGTTACGGCAAATTACATATAACTGCATTGGTAAGTATCGATTCATCTACTATTGAAAATGGTTGTCTTGAGGTTGCAGGTGGCTACCATGATAAGGGACTGATTGGTGAATCATGGAAACCGCTTGAAGAAGATGCCCTGGATTATATGCCAGTCCCGACTGAACCTGGCGATGCCGTCTTTTTTGATTCATATGCACCACATCGTTCCAAACCAAACATGACAAATGAACAACGCCGGGTCTTATACGTTACTTACAATGCTGCAGCTGAAGGTGATCATCGTCGACGATATTATGATGATAAGCGACTTAGCTACCCGCCGGATATAGAACGCGATCCTAATAAAGAATACGTCTTCAGAGTATAATAGGATATCTCGGAAAATGTCTTTTTTCGCGAGAGTTTCGTCAGCACCGTGCTCACAAAATTGCAGGAGCAAATTTTGGACAGCCGAAGGCTGGCCCGAAGGGCGAGATACATGGATGTATCGAGCAAATCCTCATGTATTATCTATACACTCCGGTTTTCCGTGCGCTGCTTTCTCACTCTCACAAAAAAATATTATTTTCGGAGAAATCCTATAATCAAACATCCATATGTACCTTTATTCATGTGAATAATATCAATGAATGAACAGCACTTACCATTCATAGAAAAACTTGTTACCCGCTGGGTTGAATTTACAGAACGTTATTCAACAGGCGTCGTTGTTGGTATCTTCATCCTGACAATATTTTCCATTCTTTTTATTAAAGAAAACCTGGGAATGAGTACCAGTACAAAAAATATGTTATCCGAAGAATTACCATGGCGGCAATTGGATTTGGAAGATGAAAAACTGTTCCCGCAATTTTTAAACAATATACTAATCGTTATAGATGCGAATACGCCTGACCAGGCTATCGACAGTGCCAATGAAATCTTCAGTGTATTGAACAGAGATTCAAAATATATAAATGATATTTATTATCCATCTTCATTACCCTATTTTCAGCAGTCAGCCTTTTTGTTTCTTGACCTGGATGAACTTCAGGATCTGGCCGATCGACTGGCTGCTATACAGCCATTCCTTGGCACCCTGATGCAGGATAAAAACCTGCGGGGACTGTTTAATATGTTAAGTGATGCTTTAACTGCTAAACAGGATGGCGAGGATATAGATATAAAACCATTGCTGGAAGAGATAAATCGCGTATTTCAAAATGATGATTATTACATCTCCTGGCAAAAGTTAATGAATGCCGATGCAGATAAAGAACCTCCCTATCGTGAATTTATTGTTGTTCAGGTAAATGATATCAATGATGATATTTTGCCGGGAGAAAAGGTTCTTACACAAATCAGATCCGTCATAAAAGAGACAGAAGCATATAAGGAAAAAACGATAAACGTTAGATTGACAGGCGGTATACCACTTTCTAACGAAGAACTTAAAAGTGTATCAAAGGCCAACATTCAAGCCATTGTCATTTCACTAATTCTGGTTTCGATTATTCTGGTTGTGGGCCTTGGCTCTGGCTGGCTGGTTATTTCCTGCTTAATAACATTAATAACCGGCCTGATTGTAACAACTGCGTTTGCAACACTCACTGTAGGTGAATTAAACCTGATTTCAGTTGCCTTTGCTGTGTTATATATTGGGCTTGGCATTGATTTCGCAATTCACCTGACGCTTCGATACCGTGAAGAGCTTGTAAAAGGTACGAATAAAAAAGACCTGCTAAAATTAACCACAAAACGAATATATCGTTCCTTATTACTTTGTGCCGTTTCAACTGCTATTGGTTTTTATTCCTTTATTCCGACTGACTATCAAGGTGTTGCGGAACTGGGCTGGATCGCGGGTAGTGGCATGTTCATTAGTATTTTTTTTACTTTTACATTACTCCCCGCTTTATTAAGTCTAAAACAAAATAATCTCCTAAGTGAAAAAGTATCTGCCAGGAATAATGTTTTCTTGTTATGGTTGGGTAAATTCTCCTGCCAGTATTCCAGACAAATATTAATGCTGACATTTATAGTTACTATCATCATTTTAACTCAAATAGACAGGATTAAATTCGATACCAATACCCTCAATCTACAGGATCCTGAAAACGAATCCGTTCAAACCTATCGGGATCTCCTTGGTGACAGTAATACTTCTCCGTGGAATAGTATTTTGCTAAAACGGGGTAAAGAAGAAACCACTAGAGTTATCCAGCAATTGGAAACCCTGCCATTGGTCGATAATGTAATCTGGCTGGAAGATCTTTTGCCTGAGGGGCAGGAAGAAAAACTCTTCATCATTGACGAGATGAATCTTTTTATGGGACAGCTCGATACAAGCTCAAACCCGGGTTCAGTTGAAGAAAATGAACGTAAAAAGTCGATAATAAAATTAACTGAACAATTAAACGACTATTCTGATCCGTCCATTCAAACCGAGCTACATGAATTAAATAATCATTTATTACATCTGTTAAACCAAAATCCGGACAATTCTTTACTGGTTAAGCTTGAAAATAAAATGCTGAAAAACCTGGATGGTCGGCTTGATGCGTTATCTTATGCGCTTGCAGCTGAAGAACTCGAGCTCGAAGATATACCTGCAGAAATACATGATCGTTGGCTAAATAATAATTATTACAGGATACAGATAACTCCAAGAGAAAACCTGAATGACAATATTGCAATGAAAAACTTTGTTGAGCTCATCCAGTCTCATGATAAACAGGTAATAGGTTCACCTGTCATCAAAATTGAGGCAGGCAAAGCAGTCGTTACGGCTTTTAGAGATGCGTTTAGCTATGCATTAATTGCAATCGCCTTGTTATTACTATTCCTGATAAAAATCAAGACGGATGCAGCAATCATTCTTGTTTCCGTTTTGATTGGTGCAATCTTTACTTGTGGTTTCATGTTGCTATTCAATATGCCACTTAACTTTGCCAATATTATTGGTCTGCCATTATTGCTTGGTATAGGTGTTGATAGTGGTATTCATATTACTGATCGATTTAGACAGGATGGAAATAACAATCAAAATATCTATTTGACCAGCTCTTCGCGTGGTGTGATTGTCAGTTCACTGACAACGATATGCAGTATCAGTAATCTTGCCTTTTCCTCCCATCAAGGCACCGCCAGCATGGGTATACTTTTAACCACAGGTCTTGCGTCGATGATGATTTCGACTATGATAATCCTGCCTGCATTTCTAATATGGCAGCAATCAATAAAAGGCAATAAATGAATATAAGTGATAAACCCTGGGACGCTCGAATAGCATACCGATTAGTCTATCCATTGCGTAATACATTTATTACGCCAAATTACCTGACATCTTTACGTCTGCTGTGCGGGATTATTTCATTCGTTTTCCTGTCCTTAGGTGAATATATATACAGCAATATCGGTGCTTTATTCTTTGTGCTATCAAACTTTCTTGACCACACGGACGGTGAATTGGCGCGTATCACAGGTAACACTAGTAAAAAAGGACATTACTTTGATCTGGTTTCCGATGCGTTGGTCAACATCTTACTTTTCCTGGGTATCGGTTTTGGTTTAATGAAGACTGATCTTGGTGTTTATGCCGGTATTATGGGGGGAATTGCCGGCTTATCCGTAGCTACAATATTTCATATGCGTAATGAGATTGAAAAGCAGATAGGGAAACAAATGGCCCGCCAACCTAACAAGGCCGGCGTAGAAGCCGAGGATGTACTGTATCTATTGCCTGTCGTGACACTTTTACAACTTGATTATTATTTCCTGTTTTTGGCATGCTTCGGTGCGCCTGCCTTTTGTTTATGGGTAACGAAAGATTACTTCTCAAGAAAAATCCTTTCTAAAATATGAAAACCTTAATAACCGGGGCAAATGGATTTGTCGGTTCATCTGTTCTAAGAGAATTACTAAATAAAGGTATCAATATCAGGGCACTTGTCAGACCCGGTTCCGACAGGCGTAATTTTGATGGCCTGGATATTGAAATATTTGAAGGCGATCTGCTTGATGTAAATTCATTAAAAAAAGCCGTGATCGGATGTGGTCATTTATATCATGTTGCAGCTGATTATCGTCTATGGATACCTGATCCGGAATCTATGTATAAAACCAATGTTGATGGAACCCGAGAACTGGTTCTTGCAGCATCTGAAACCGGTATGGATAAAATTGTCTATACCAGTAGCGTTGCTACTCTGGGCATCAATAAAGATGGTACACCGTCAGATGAAACCACTCCGTCATCAGTCGAAGATATGATTGGACATTACAAACGATCAAAGTTTCTTGCAGAACAGGAAGTAAAAAAATTAATAACCGAAAAACAATGTCCGGTAACTATTGTTAACCCATCAACGCCTGTTGGACCAAGAGATATAAAACCCACGCCTACTGGCAGAATTGTACTCGATACGATACGTAAGCGAATGCCAGCCTATGTTGATACAGGATTAAATATCGTACATGTAGATGATGTGGCAAAAGGGCACTTATTGGCCATGGAAAAAGGCATAGCTGGTGAACGATATATTCTTGGTGGTGATAATATGACGCTTGCATCAATACTTGAGTATATTTGCGTTAGTGAAGATCTGACACCGCCGAAAATTAAACTTCCCCATAATCTTATAATACCAATTGCCTGGTTTATGGAACGAATCGCTGATATTACACATAAAGAGCCACGAGCTACCGTGGAAAGTGTTCGAATGTCAAAAAAACTGATGTTTTTTTCCAGTGAAAAGGCGAAAAAGGAATTAGGTTATCAATCGCGTCCGGGTGTAGAGGGATTAAAGGATGCGATTGACTGGTTTAACAAGGAAAATTACCGTTAAAATGAAATGTGCCATCCATGGCACAATTATCCGTGACCAAACCCTTAAGTATTAAACTTAAACTAAATCACAAACTACTTCCTTGTGGTTCTGAATATAATCATTTTTATAAATTATTTCTTCCTCTGAAAAAAGGATTTTTTTTAGGATTTAATTACTCAATTATGATGATTTTTTAACCTTAAATTAAAAAATAGAACAAAGTGAGAATAAACAAACCTAATAAAATGAATATATTTCTTGCTATTGATAAGCGAAAAGCCAAGACATTTGATACTTCTTTGATTGGTATCTTCGTATACAAATGACATAGTCCTGTTTGGAATTGTTCTAAATAATTAAACAGTACGTTAAAAATATAAGGTCCCGGCTTTCTGTAAAACCAGTCAAAATCAAGACTAATCGTTAATGTACGTTGCATCCATGGCAACATGACAAAAAACGCCAACCCTGAAAACAAAAGCAATTGAAGTTGTGTAACAACATGGGCGGCTGTATAAGGAACATACTGAACTGGATAAGGAAGCATGTCATACAGGACTTCAGGAAAAACTCCTAATAAAATACAAGTAATTGCAAAAAGTATCATACCAATTTGCATATTAAGCGGTGGATCATCAGGTCTTAAACCACTGTCTTTTTGAAAAAAAACAAACCACGGAAATTTAATACCTGCATGTAGAAATACGCCTGCTGATGCAGCTTGTAATAATAGCCATACCCATATTATATGTTCATCAACTGATGCCTGGGTAATCATTGATTTGCTGACAAAACCTGACGTCAATGGGAATGAAGAAATTGCCAGTGCACCTATAATTCCACAAAGTGCGGTTACCGGCATTGACTGAATCAGACCACCCAAATCGGTGCATTTACGTTTACCAGTCATATACAAGACCGACCCGGCTGACATTAACAATAATGCCTTATAGATAATGTGGGTAAATGCATGAGCCGCTGCACCATTAAGTGCCATCTCGGTACCGATACCTATTCCACAAACCATAAATCCAACCTGGTTAATAATGCTATAGGCCAGGATACGGCGCATGTCATTTTCCAGTAACGCATAGATAATGCCATAGAAGATCATGAACAAACCGATGTAGACCAGTAAATCAGTCCCCGGGAAGCCCCGTAACAAGACATAAACAGCTGTCTTGGTAGTGAATGCACTCAGGAAAACCATACCGCTGAAGGATGTCTCTGGATATGCATCTGCCAACCAGGCACTTAAAGGTGGTGCACCTGCATTTAACAGGAAGCCACTTAGAATTAACCATGTGGCGACACTATTTGCCTGCATATGCGTAAATAACAATGAACCGGTTTCGTTAACATATGCAGTAATACCACACATTAAAACAACCCCACCCAGTAAATGGATCGTGATATAACGCATACCTGCCCGCCATGACCCATTATTGTTAGCAGACCAGATAATCAATGTAGAAGCCAGTGCCATTAACTCCCAAAAAATAAATAAACTAATCAGATCGCCAGCAAGCACAACTGACATGGCACCACCTGCATAAATAAAAGCTGCAGCCAGCTCGGTTGATTTTGCCTGTTTACAACAAAACAGACTGCCCGTAAAAACAGTGATCGCAAATACAGTAAGAAAAAGACGGCTCAGGGTATCCAGATTTATTAATATCAATTCATATTCAAGATATTGATAATTACAGGCATTACCCAATGGCATACTCCAGATACTGAGTAATGCAAGACAAGGTATAAGGAGTATAAACAACGTCCTCCTTGTCCCATTGAATAATGGAATAAAAAATCCTGAAAGGATTAGCAATAGACCAGGATGAAAAAGACTACATGTCATAGTAATCATCCTTACGTTTAATGAAAACACCCAGTATTTTTGCAAATATGATCATAGCGACACAGGTTAAAAACCCGTAAACAGCATGAAAAGCAAAAATACTTTCTATCCTGAAATGAGGATGTAGTGTAACGACCAGTTCAATTAATACGGTCAATAACAGAACAACAGCCGCCGCTACCCATATTTTTTTAATTGATGATTTTTTATAAAACCAGTTTTGTTTCATGACACGTTGCCTGTCAGTAGAGTAAGTATCTGCATTGCATAAACGGGATATAAAAATAATACGATGGTCATTAAAGCTGTAAAGCAAAGTGCCAATACAATTGGCAACGGTGCTTCCCCGTTTGAGATCGTATTGTGTGATTTCGCTTCTTTAAAAAAAGCCATATACACAATAGGTAAAAAATAGGCGGCATTTAACAATGTACTTATAACAATTACCGTAACAGCGAACCAGGATTCAATAGTAAATGCACCCTGTAAAATAAACCATTTACTTAAAAATCCTGCTGTCGGTGGCACACCAATCATGGATAGACTACCAATTGCAAAAGCCCCCATAGTCCATGGCATAGCTCTACCTATACCATCAAGCTCACTGACCTTTGTTTTCCCTGAAGCCGTATAGATTGAACCTGCTGCAAAGAACAAGGTAATTTTACCAAAGGCGTGAGCAAGAATATGCATTGCCGCACCCATAATAGATATGGGCACAAGTATCGCTGTTGCCATAATCACATAAGATAATTGGCTAATAGTTGAATATGCAAGACGTCTTTTTAAATTATCTGATTTTAATGCGATTATTGAAGCAATAATGATTGTCGCACCAGACAAATAGAGTAAAAAATTTAATTCTATAATGTCGGATAAAAGTGCTGGAGAAAATATATAGCTGACTATTTTAACAATACTAAACACACCTGCCTTTACAACAGCAACAGCATGCAATAATGCACTGACCGGTGTTGGAGCAACCATCGCGGCCGGTAGCCACTTGTGCATTGGCATTAATGCCGCCTTGCCAATTCCATAAGCATATAACAGTAACAGCAACAATATTATACTGTTGTCATTAACGTGATTAAGTATGCCGCCTGTTTTAAAGTCAGTTGTATCAGCTAAAACATTTGTCCATATAATTGCTGACAGAAAAAAACAAATCGAAGTGCTTAAGAGTATACCAAGGTAAACACGTCCGCCATGGATTGCATCCTGAGTCCCTTTGTGTGTCACCAGGGGATAAGTTGATAAGGTCAGGACTTCATAAAATATAAACAACGTAACCAGATTTCCAGCAAATGCAACACCTATAGTGCTAAAAATAGCGATAGCAAAAAAGATATAAAACCGTGTCTGGTTACTTTCATTGTTACCACGCATATAACCTATCGAATAGATCGAATTTATTAACCAGAGTAGTGATGCAATACAGGCAAATAACATCCCCAGCGGTTCCAGTTCAAAATAGATTTCAAGACCCGGAAAGATTTCAAACAATAGTAAGCCAGGCGAATTTCCATCCAGTACCAGTGGAAGAATAGAATAAACAACTATAATCAGAGCCACGGCAGACAATAAGGTAATGGCTTCTCTCAGGTTTGGCAGTTTGTTTGCCAAAGCAATAAGGACTGTAGCCGCCAGGGGAATAATCAAAGCTATTAATATAAGGTTCCCGGAAGACATGTTTGTTAATTTACCAGCCCATACGCAATATCTTTAGCAAAGCCGATATTGACGGATGTTTCTGTACCAAAATAAAGATTGGCCAAAACAAAAATAAATAATGCAATATATAATAACCGGGGTGCATTCTGGGTATTATTATTGCTCAATTCAACAGCAGGAGTTTTAAAGTACGCTGCCTCCACTACTTTCCAGACATAGAGGATAGAAAGTATTGATGAAAACACTATTATAATTACCAGGCTCCAATAACCTGCAGAAAAAGAAGCCTGTATCAATAACCACTTACTGGTAAAACCTGCAGTTAAAGGAATGCCTATTAAACTTAACCCACCGAACAAAAAGCAAGCCGAAGTGTAAGGCATAAATTTTGAAATACCATGAAGCTGCGAAATCATCTCAGTGTTATAACGATAAATAATGCAGGCAACTGATAAGAACAACGCGACTTTAATAACAGCATGATTAAACACATGTGCGAGACTGGCTGCCAGACCAAGTTCCGTTGCTATCGAGATTCCGAGCACCATATAACCTATCTGTGCAATACTCGAATAAGCCAACAAGCGCTTGATACTATCCTGTCTTATCGCCTGAATCGAGCCATAAAGAACTGCACCACAAGCAAGAATCATTAACAGATCATTTAATACCAGCTGATTGAAACTGAATTCATAACCAAACAGCGAATAGATAAACCGGATTAATGCATAGATAAAAACCTTGGTAGTCGTGCCCGCAAGAAATGTAGATACGATTACAGGTGAATAAGTATAAGCGTCCGGCAGCCATAAATGTAATGGAAATATTGCTGCTTTTATAGCAATACCAATAGTAAAAAATATTAAGGCAGTAATTACTGTATTTGTATTCTCTACATTGCCTAAACGATCAGACAGATCAAATATATTCAATGTACCAGTAACAGCATATAGCAGACCAACAGATATCAGAATAAAACTGGCACCGATTGTTCCTAATATTAGATATTTGAAAGCAGCATAAAGACATCGTCGATCACGGCTAATACTGATCATTGCATAAGATGACAACGACGCAATCTCAATAAATACAAACAGGTTAAATGCATCACCCGTCATGACTACACCAAGTAACCCGGTCAGATTTAACAGGAAGGCTGCATAAAAAAGATATAATCGATCAGATGCAATTTCAGATGCCATACTTTCCCTGGCAGCAATAACGACCACTGCAGCAACTGCATTAATAATTAATAGCATATAGGCGGTTAATAAATCGACATGGTATTCAATACCAGCAGGGGCAACCCACCCACCTAGTGCATAGGTGATATTATTTCCCCCGGACACTGAGGTAAGCAATAAACAGGCAATTATAAAAGTAATGCAACTTACGAGTGATGCTAATACCCAGCTCAATGTGCCATTGCGCAAAATGACACAGACCGGGGCAAATATAAGAGGTATAACAACTTGTAGTATAGGCAAATGATTACTTAACACTACAACTCCTGCTGGATTTCATTATCTTCGATAGTACCAAATGCCTTATATATTCTTATGATTATTGCAAGACCCAACGCTGTTGTTGAAATACCGACAACGATTGCGGTCAGGATCAAAACATGGGGTAAAGGACTGGAGTAAAGCTGTGCTGACTCAGTCAATACGGGTGCAGTTCCACCACTGACCTTTCCTAAAGATATAAACAGGATGAAGATTGATGTCTGGAATATATTAATTCCAATCAATTTTTTAACCAGGTTATCATGTGCAATGATGATGTATAGACCTGACATCATCAAAAATATCACAGCCCAATAATTAAATAATCCAAGAATTTCCATTCCGAAATATGACCCGTTGTTAATGACGATTATTAATAGTTGTTATAAACAAGCTAAATAGAAGAGAGCTTTTGGAGGGGTATTATATATAAAAAAACCGGATGCGCAGGCAAAACAAAAGATAATGACGCAAAGTATTGTTCCCCAATGCGAGGTAAAATCCTGTAAATTCGTGCTGTCGGTGGCAAATGATACGCCTGACATAAGAAAAAATAATACAGAAAGCAGTTTAGTGGAAAATTCCTTATTTTTAAAGCGCGTTTATCACATTACCCATGGCCGTGTCTTAACCGGCTTATTCGCTAGTTTTAATCCGGAATTAACCACCTGCAGTACATATTCCATGCCAAACCCGCAAGACCGGATTATTCAAATAAATTAATAATAATCAGTGACTTACATAGATATACTGTTCTGGTCAACGGTTGTTCAAAAAAGGCAAGTTTGTTCCGGTATCCGGCAACTAACATGCTGAAATTTTGCATAAAGGTTTTGATGTATGATGCTTATCATGCGGAAATAATCATTCAGGTATAATGGCTTGATGATTAGTCAACTCAGTAATAGTAGGTTTCTTATCCCTGTCATGATCGCTGTTGCAGTGCTGGCTGCTGCAAGCGGCTTTTATATTTCACTAAAACAAAACCAGCAGGTGGTACAAATTAACCCTGGTATTGATGGTTTATTCTGGCCAAATCCAAAACAACTTAATGAATTTTCCGTCCTTGATCAAAATGGAAATCCTTTTAGCCTGAAACAAATCAAGGGGAAATGGTCTTTAGTGTTTTTTGGTTATACACATTGTCCGGATATATGCCCGATAACCATGTCTGTGATGTCCGAGAGTTATAAAATGCTTGCTCAACAGAATAAGGATGCTCAAACAATTTTTGTCTCGGTCGATCCTGAGAGAGATACAACAGATAAATTATTACAGTATGTTAATTATTTTAACCCTGAATTTATTGGTCTCGGTGGTGACCTGAATATGATCCAGGGACTAACAAAACAAATTGGAATCGCTTTTTATTATAATAAAGAAGGAAGCAATGAAAACTACCTCGTTGATCATTCTGCTTCCGTGTTTCTGATTGATCCAAAAGGCCGTCTGGTAGGTAAACTATCCCCACCACATAAAAAAGAACAAATTGTTAAACAATTTACAACAATAAGAGATTTTATAAATGCACAGAGTTAGTTTTGCCAAAGTAGTTATACTTATATTTATATTAATTAAACCCATTACATTACAGGCGCATGATAGCATCATATTATCACATGCGTGGATTAGCGAGGCACCACCAACAGTATCAATATTAGCCGGGTATCTTGAAATAAAAAATAATACCAATGAAACAAAAATATTAAATGCGGTAAGTGGTTCAGATTTTAATCATATTGAAATCCACCAAAGTATAATTCGTAATGGAATGGCCTCAATGGAAAAACAAAACGAATTGTCGATAACGCCCGGACAGACTCTTAAATTAACACCAGGTGGTTACCACTTAATGTTATTTGACCCTAGTAGACCTCTACGTTCCGGAGATACTGTTCCACTTGAATTTTCCTTTGCCGATGGGCACAAGCAAACCATTAATGCTACTGTAGAAAAACGTAACAACAGCACCCATGAGCATCATCACCATTAATACTGAACGATAAAAGATGATAGCCCGTGTACTCGATTGTTTAAAAGTCTGGCCACTCTATATGCTACCGAAGCATGGCCTTTCAAGGCTGGTTTATTGGTTAACGCGCATACAGTTTAAACCCTGGAAAAACTTGCTGATTACGTCGTTTGTTAAATTTTATAATGTTAATATGAATCAGGCTATCTGGCCTGGCCCTGATGATTACCAATCATTTAATTCATTTTTTACGCGTAAATTAAAGCCTGATGCGCGAACCTGGGCAAAGGATCCAAACCATGTTCTGTCTCCGGTTGATGGCGCTATCAGCCAGATTGGTCAAATTAATGATGACAACATAATCCAGGCCAAAGCAATGAATTATAGTCTTACAAAACTGCTATCCAACGAAACCAGGGCGGTTGAATTACTTAACAACGGACTCTTCGCTACCTTATATCTTTCACCCCGGGATTATCATCGTATTCATATGCCGGTTTCCGGAAAATTGATCAAATCTATCTATGTTCCAGGCGATCTTTTTGCTGTTAATACTGCTAGCGTTAGAACTGTAGATCAACTTTTTGCCCGGAATGAACGGTTTATAAGCTTGTTTGACACAGAGATTGGCTTAATGGCGCAAATTATGGTTGGCGCCGTTTTTGTAGGCAGTATGGATACTGTTTGGCTGGGGCAAATTACACCGACAAAACACCGGGAAATTACGGTTCGGGAATACGAAGAAAATGAAGTTGGTCTAAACCAGGGGGATGAGTTTGGCCATTTTAATATGGGATCGACAGTTATTCTTATCTTCCAAAAAGACAGCATTGCATGGTTGAATGAACTAAAAGCCGAAAACCCCGTTCAGGCTGGACAAGTATTAGGAAAAATTAAAAATTAACCGGCTAATGCTGACAGACAAAGACTCATTAATATATTGGGTATTAAGCCTAAAACCAGAATAGCTAATCCGTTTATACTCAATACGAAACGCATTTGTCGGGATGCCTTGATTGCAGTCATTGAATCAGGTTTATCAAAATACATTAGTTTAATAATGCGTAAATAATAATAGGCACCGATGATAGAAAAAACAACGGCTACGGCAGCGAGTACGACAAATCCGGAAGCAACCAGTTCTTTCAGGACAAACCATTTTGACCAAAAACCAAGGAATGGTGGAACACCGGCCATGGAAAACATAAAGCACAACATAATAAATGCAAACCAGGGACTACGTTCAGACAAACCTTTAAAGTCATCCAGCATATCGGCTTCAAAACCAAAACGACCTAATAAAATTATCATACCGAAAGCACCAATACTCATTAATGCATAGCTAATGATATAAAACATTGAACCGGCAAAACCTGTAGCAGTACCTGCGATAAAACCCAAAAACAGGAACCCCACGTGAGCAATCGTGGAATATGCCAGCATGCGTTTTATATTTGTTTGTGAAATCGCGATGATATTACCTATCGCCATTGACAAGACCGCCAGAATCATCAGTATTGATTGCCAATCACTCAATAAAGGTAAGAGACCATCAACCAGGATACGCATTGCCATTGCAAATGCAGCTAATTTTGGTGCACTGCTGATAAATAAGGTTACTGAAGTTGGCGCACCCTGATAAACATCAGGCACCCACATATGAAATGGTGCGGCACCCAGTTTGAATGCAATACCGATAATCAGAAAGATCATGCCATAAACCAGATACATCCTGTTGGCAGAATCAACATTGATGACATCTGCAATTGTTATCAACTGCAATGATCCGGTAAGACCGTAGATCATTGAAATTCCATACAGTAACATGCCCGATGCCAATGCGCCCAAAACGAAATATTTCATTGCTGCTTCAGAAGCTGAACTGGAGGTACGCTGCATAGCTACCATGGCATACAGTGATAATGATAATAACTCGAGTCCAAGATAAACCGATAACAAACTATAGGCCGATGCCATGATCATCATACCCAGAACCGCAAACAAACCGAGTACAAAATATTCACCTTTAAGGCATTGGTGTTCTTTCAGGTATTCATGTGAATAAAGAAATACGATAAAACTGATCCCGCATATAAATGCTTTCAATGTCGCACTCATCGCATCACTAATAAAACTTCCATGGAAAGCTATGCTTGCATCTTCGGGAAAATAATAAAGCACCAGTCCAAGCGTAATCAATAAACTTGCCTGGGTTATCCAGTAAGACAATAGATGTAGTGGATCTTTACTATACGCATCAACTACCAGCACTAAACACGCTAATGCGAGTAACGTGATTTCAGGAATGGCAATCATTAAGTCTGCGTTCATATCTTAACTCGTTATGGAACCTTGGTTTGCATTACATGTTCTACTAATTGTTCCATTGTCATATGCATGACATCAAATACAGGTGCTGGCCAGATACCAAACAATAAAACCACAACTGCAAGCATAAACAGGATTAAGCCCTCCCTGGAATTAATATCTTTTAATTCTGCAACCTCTGCCTTGCTTACATCACCAAATATGACCCGCTTATACATCCATAAGGTATATGCTGCTCCTAAAATCAATGTCAAAGCTGCTGTAAATGCAATCCAGAAACTCGCCTTGAAGCTACTTAAAATAACAAGGAACTCGCCAACAAAACCTGAAGTACCTGGCAAACCTGCGTTGGCCATCGCGAATAACATCATAAAAGCAGCAAAGTAAGGCATACTGTTAACGACACCACCATAGTCTTTAATCATTCGACTATGTAAACGGTCATACATTACACCAACACAAAGAAACATCGCTGCAGAAATAAAACCATGGGAAATCATTTGCATCATGGCCCCTTCAATACCCATCAAGGCACCGGATGTAGAGCCTGTCTTTGCAACAATAATAAAGGGGATAAAAAAACCCAGCGTGACAAAACCCATATGAGAGATCGATGAATAGGCAATCAGCTTTTTCATATCTTCCTGAACCAGGGCAACAAAGCCGATGTAAACAATCGCAATTAATGATAAAACTATTATTACGTCATCAAAATAAAGGCTGGCATCCGGTGTTATCGGTAAACTAAAACGAAGGAAACCATAGCCCCCCATTTTCAACATGATTGCTGCCAGTATGACTGAACCACCCGTTGGTGCTTCCACGTGTGCATCCGGTAGCCAGGTATGTACCGGCCACATTGGTATCTTGACGGCAAAGGCAAGAAAAAACGCGATGAATATTAATTTTTGTGCCGTTAACGATAATGGTACCGCGTGCATGGCTTCAATGCTAAAGCTATCTGCGACTGAATACAGATAAAGGAATGCAACCAGCATGAATACCGATCCTAAAAAGGTATATAAAAAGAATTTAATCGTTGCATAAACCCGATTTGGTCCACCCCAGATACCAATAATAATAAACATCGGTATCAACATGGCTTCCCAAAAGACATAAAACAATATCGCATCGAGTGCCACGAACACACCGTTCATTAAACCTGTAAGAATTAAAAAGGCACACATATAGTAGGAAATATGACTTTCGATAACTTCCCACGCTGACAGGATGACAAGAATAGTTGTAAAGGTAGTTAATAAAATTAATGGCAGGCCTATTCCATCAACCCCAATATGGTATTTAATATCAAAAGCAGCTATCCAGCTTGCTTCTTCAATAAATTGCATTCCAGCAAATTCATTATCAAATTGTTGATAAAGCAATACTGAAAAAATAAATGTAATCACAGCAACAGCAAGGGAAAAATATTTAACGGTTTGTTCCTGTCTATCCCCTGCAATCAATGCCCAGACACCACCGATTATAGGGGTCCAGATCAACATACTTAATATTGGTAAATTTGTTAATGTCATTATTCTTGTTATTTTCCGCTATCCATTCAAACCAATATTTGATGTACGAATATTGCCAATAAAGTCAGTAAGCCCAGGATCAACACGAATGCATAGTCGTAAAGAAAGCCTGTTTGTATTTTTCGAATCTTGCTGGAAAACCAGCGTACACTTTTGGCACTACCATTTACCATTAACCCATCGATAATATTAACGTCACCAAACTTCCAGAGTATTTGTCCAATATTTCTAACCCCTCCAGCAAAAACGATTTGGTTAAAATCATCAAAACCATATTTATTAACAAGAATCTTATGAATAATTCCAAATTTATCTACTATCCTGGCTGGTAACTCAGGGAATTTGATATAACACAGCCATGCGACAAAGATACCGGCAAATGCCAAATAAACAGGTGGGTGTTTGAATGCATGCAGCGTAAACAACATGACACCATGATAGTTTTCACCAATCTCGGCCAATACATTATGAGTAGATGAAACAACTATTGCGTCTCCAAAATAATCACCAAATAACATTGGGCCTATTAAAAATGCGCCCAGTATTAACGAAGGAATAGCCAATACTGATAATGGTACTGTCACCACTGCAGGCGCTTCATGCAGATGTTTCCAGGTTTCGACATCCATTCTTTGTTCACCATGGAAGGTCATAAAGAATAAACGGAAACTGTAGAGTGCGGTTATAAAGACGCCAAACAAAACAGAGTAATAAGCAAAGGTTGCGCCGGCCAGATCGGAATAATGGACTGCTTCAATGATAGCGTCTTTGGAAAAAAATCCGGATGTCCCCGGAAAACCGATCAAAGCCAGGGTGCCAAAGAAACAGGTTATCCATGTGATCGGCATTGATTTATATAAGCCACCCATCTTGCGCATATCCTGTTCATGATGCATAACGATAATCACTGCACCTGCTCCCAGGAATAACAGGGCTTTGAAGAATGCGTGTGTTACCAGGTGAAACATTGCTGCCGCATAGGCAGATGCACCCAGTGCAACAGTCATATAACCTAGTTGAGATAAGGTCGAATATGCAACAACACGCTTGATGTCATTCTGTACCAGGCCCAGAAAGCCCATGAACAATGCTGTGATTGCGCCGATAACCAAAATAAAATTCAGCGCTGTTTCTGATAATTCAAATAACGGTGACATCCTTGAAACCATAAAGATACCGGCAGTCACCATTGTCGCAGCATGGATCAATGCAGATATCGGTGTCGGACCTTCCATAGAGTCTGGTAACCAGACGTGTAAAGGAACTTGCGCAGACTTACCCATAGCACCAATAAATAAACAAATACAGATTACCGTCATTAATGACCAGGGTTCATTACCAAAGATCATTATTGTTGTGTCTGCATGATCTCCAACTTTGGAGAAGACTTCTGCATAATCAAGAGAATTGAAATACATTAAGACAGCGGCAATACCCAGTAAAAATCCAAAATCACCGACCCTGTTAACCAGGAATGCCTTGAGGTTGGCAAAAATTGCTGTTTCCTTTTTAAACCAGAAACCGATCAACAAATAAGAGACCAATCCCACTGCTTCCCAGCCAAAAAATAGTTGCAGGAAGTTATTCGACATGACCAACATCAACATCGAGAAGGTAAATAATGAGATATAACTAAAGAAACGTTGATAACCGGAATCATCATGCATATATCCAATCGTATAGATATGGATCATCCACGAAACAAATGAGACTACGACCATCATTGTCACTGAAAGCGGATCGATAAGAAAACCAATCTCAAATGTAATGCCACCACTGCTCAACCAGGTATAAACAGCTTCGTTATATACACCACCGCCATCAAACATATGATGTTTATAAGCAACCATGGAAAGAATACTGGATATCGCAACACCTATGATCGTTACCCAATGCGCACCACTTCTGCCAATTAATTTTCCAAACAGGCCGGAAATAAGAGAGCCTGCAAGCGGGGCTAATACAATGGCAAGATAGATTTGTTCCATGTTATCTAGCATGGTCAAACCCGTATATTGTATAAGTTGCCGAAATGATAACGCCGTACTGGTACGTTTTGAGCGTGCTCACGACCGCAATCATAGCCTTAGCTCTGGTGTAGGGAGTATGTGCGCTCAAAACGTGCGAGGACAAGTTAGCACTCGGCAAATATTTTTTTCGGTAACTTATATATATCTTACTTAAAGGAAAAAGTACCTGATTAAGAGTTATTTTTAATATGTTCATATGTACTTATGCAATATACGGGTTTAGCCCTTCATACTATCTAATGCATCTACATTAATAGTTTCTTTATTTCTAAACATAACAACAAGGATCGCAAGCCCAATCGCCGATTCTGCTGCTGCAACTGTCAGTATAAAAAACACGAATACCTGACCATGAATATCGCCAAGAAAATGTGAAAAGGCAATGAAGTTCATATTCACAGATAACAACATCAACTCAATACACATTAGTAGAATAATGACATTCTTTCTGTTTAGAAAAATTCCAGCCACGCTGATACAAAATAATAATGCTGCAAGTATCAAAACTTCAGGCAAAGTAATCATTCTTTTTTCTCCGCCTGCATTTTGATAACTCGTAGTCGATCTTTCTTCTTCACAAAGACCTGATCACCCGGATTTTTAGATTTTGTAAGCTTGGCTTTACTCATACTGAGTGATATTGCAGCAATAATAGCGACTAATAAAATTGCACCAGCGATCTCAAATTGATAGAGATATTCTGTGTAAAGAGTTAAACCCAGCTCTCTTGTATTACTGTGATCCGCACTGACTTCTTTTACTGCCATGTAGTTTTCTGACATGAAATAATTAGAACCAACGACAAGACCCATCGCGGTAACCATTAGAAGTGCAACAATAATCCCGACTGGTAAATAACGTGCAAATCCTTCTCTTATTGTGACAAGGTTGATATCAAGCATCATGACGACAAATAAAAACAACACCATGACTGCACCAACGTAGACAAGCACCAAAGCAATAGCTAAAAATTCTGCCTGCAACAACAACCATATTGCAGCAGATGAAAAAAAGGACAGAACCAGAAATAATGCAGCATGTATCGGGTTTTTCATTACCACGACCATTGATGCTGACAGTAATAACATACTGGCAAAAAGATAAAAAACTACCTGTTCAATCATTCAATTTTCCGCAAAAATATTATTGTTTTTATTAACGATAGAATGCATCTCTTGCACGATCTTCTGCAATTTGCTTTTCGGCTAATTCACCAATTTCAAGTAATCTGGGTTTGGTCATTAACAAATCACCACGCTTTTCACCGTGATATTCAAAGATACGCGTTTCAACGATTGAATCGACCGGACAGGATTCTTCACAGAAACCACAGAAAATACATTTAGTCAGGTCAATATCATAACGTGTAGTTCGTCTACTTCCATCATCGCGCGGTTCAGACTCAATAGTAATCGCTACAGCAGGACAAACTGCTTCACATAATTTACATGCGATGCAACGTTCTTCACCATTTGGATAACGACGTAAAGCATGTAATCCACGGAACCGATGTGATTGAGGTGTTTTTTCTTCAGGATATTGAACAGTTATCTTACGTTTAAACAAGTGTTTTCCAGTTAAACGCAAACCCTTCAAAAGTTCCCATAAAAATAAACTGGTAATGTAATTTTTAACTTTAGTCATCATAATTAAGCAACAAACCAGGGAGGTGTATTGGTTACCACTAATGCTGAGATAACGACCAGCCAGACAATTGTAATCGGAATAAACACTTTCCAGCCTAAACGCATAATTTGATCATAGCGATAACGCGGAAAAGTTGCCCTGAACCATAAAAACAAAAACATGAAGAAAGATGTCTTCGCCAATAACCAGAAGATAGGTGGGACCCAACTAAATAGATCCTCAAGGCCCGGTATACCCTGAAATGGCGATAACCAGCCACCGCAAAACATAATGGCCGATAACACTGCAATCAGGATCATGTTGGCATATTCTGCCATGAAAAAGACTGAAAAGGCCATGCCACCATACTCTACATGGAAGCCAGCGACAATTTCCGACTCGCCTTCTGCAACATCAAACGGTGCACGATTCGTTTCAGCAACACCGGATATAAAGTAGACAATAAACAAAGGTAATAAAGGTAGCCAGAACCAATGAATAAAGCTTCCAGACTGTGCGGTAACTATCTCACCCAGGTTTAAACTGCCAGCAGCAATTAATACCCCGACCAGGGCAAATCCCATTGCGATCTCATAAGCAACAATCTGGGCCGCTGAACGCATTGCACCTAAAAAGGCATACTTTGAATTAGACGCCCATCCGGCAATAATGACACCATAAACAGCAAGTGAAGTTAATGCCAGGACATATAACAAACCGGCATTAATATCCGCTAATACCTTGGTGTCATCAAATGGAATCACTGCCCAGGCTGCAATCGAGGGAGCTAATGATAATATTGGAGCAATTATAAAAAGAGTTTTATTTGATCCTGTTGGAATAACAATCTCTTTTACAATAAGTTTGACTGCATCAGCAATTGGCTGGCCCAGGCCCCATAGGCTAAAACCAAAAAACCCGACCCTGTTCGGTCCAATACGTGCCTGAATAAAACCAATCACCTTTCGTTCAGCATAGGTAAAATAAGCAACAGTGAGTAACACCGGCACCATAATAGACAGGATTTTCACTATCGTTTGCAAAACATATAATGCCTGGGGTTGATATTGAAGCGGGAACAAATATGTTGCGACAGGTGACAACACATTCTGGCTAATAAACTGATAGAGAAATTCGATCATAAACCTATCCCTTTGCCAGCCTGATTGGTCCAAAAGAAGGACCTAAACCAATTTGTGATGGGTGTGCAGATTGTATTAACACACAGTCATCGGGTAATCTGTCGTCGATAACTACTTTTAAAATGGCACTGTTGTTTTCCTGTTCAACCTTCGCTTTGTCATCACTATTCAGTTTATTTTTTTCTGCCAGATTTTTATTTATATGTATAGTGCCGTCAGAAACATCATTTGTCTGTTGTAATGCATTGGCACGGCGACAAATGGAATCAATCATATTCATTGGCGTTTCTGTAATACGCTGTAGACCATTTTGTGGTTGTTCTATACTTGCTGGAAGTTGCCATTGATCAAGGTTATCTCCTTTTATATTACCAATCTTTTGCATGGTTTCAGTAAGTACATCTTTTGATGATTGATATTCAAAACCATCAAGGTCGAAGTAATTGCCCAGAACTCTTAATACCTTCCAGGCTGGTCTGGCTTCTCCCAGGGGAGAAACAACCCCATCAAATGATTGAACAACCCCTTCATTATTTATATAAGTACCTGATGTTTCGGCAAATACCGAAACAGGTAACATGACATCGGCATAAGATTCAATAGCATCACTTTTATATGATGTTAATGAAACAACAAACTCTGCTTTATTCATTGCTTGTGCAGCAAGTTGGCTGTCCCAACAATCGAGTTCCGGTTCAACACCCAGTAAAACAAAGGCCCTTAACTGTGCCTGTAACATATCCATTGCATTTAAACCAGTAGCCATATTCTTTTCACCACCTGCACGACGATGCGGGATGGCACCTGCCAGCCAACTACCCGAACTATTAGCAGCTTCAGATAAATAACCAAAACTACAAGCTGTTGCTTTGGCAATTTCACCTGCGAGGGAACGCAACATTGAAAATTGAGGGTGAGAGGTGGCCAGGTTTCCGAGCAAAATAATCGCGCCCTCAGAATTAACCAAATTATCTGCTATCTGATCATGGATATCGCTTGTCTTTACATGATCCAGTTTGTGTTTAATCTGTTCATTTACATTAGCGGAGGTATTTTCTGTTAACGCTTTTAAGATTGAAGCTACGTCTGAAATCATTTCGTCAGGAGAGATAATACGTTTTACCGCAACAGGATAATTAAAATCGTAATCAACCGGATTAACCACCATGACTGATGCACCCTTTAAAGCTGCTTTACGAATCCGGTGATTAACAATAGGTTGATCCTTACGAACATTACTTCCTATTAAAAGGACTGATTGTAAAGATTCAATTTCAGCTATAGATTTACCTAACCATGGAAAAGCCGGTGCAGAATCCTGATCTGAAAAATCTGCCTGTTTCAAACGGCTATCAATATTATTTGAACCAATGGCACGAATAAATTTTTGTAGCAGATATAATTCTTCCAGCGTCGAAGAAGGTGAAGCCAATGCACCGAGTTGATCCGCACCATGTGTATTAACAACCTGTTTTAATCCATTTTTAACTCTATCAAGGGCCGTTTCCCAATCCACTTCTTTCCAACTACCCTCTTCCTTAACCATCGGGGCCTGTAAACGATCCTCACTATAGATCGCTTCATAACTAAAACGATCGCGATCTGATAACCATACTTCGTTAATTGATTCATTTTCTGCAGGCACAACTCGCTTAACCTTATCGTCTTTTATATGTATATGTATATTGGAACCAACGGAATCATGTGGTGCGATACCATCTCTTTGTATTAATTCCCAGGTCCTGGCTGAATAGCGGAATGGTTTTGAAGTCAAGGCACCTACCGGGCAAAGATCGATAACATTGCCGGACATTTCAGATACAACACTCTTTTCTATATAGGTGCCGATTTCCATGTTTTCACCACGGCCCGTGGCACCCATTTCACGAATACCGGAAATCTCCTCACCAAACCGCACACAACGCGTACAATGAATACATCGTGTCAAATCAGTCTGGATCAAAGACCCGATGTTCTTGTCTTTAACAACGCGCTTCTTTTCCTGATAACGTGAGACATCTCGTCCATAACCCATGGCCAGATCCTGTAGTTCACATTCACCACCCTGATCACAAATCGGACAATCCAGTGGATGATTGATTAATAAAAACTCCATAATTGATTTCTGTGCATCAAGTGCTGCTCTCGATCGGGTTTTAACTTTCATCCCATCCATAACAGGCGTCGCACAGGCAGGTAATGCCTTTGGCGCTTTTTCAACTTCAACCAGACACATCCGGCAATTCGCTGCGATGGTTAATTTATTGTGATAACAGAAACGCGGAACATAAATATCATGAGCATCAGTGACCTCGATCAACATCTGTCCCTTCCTTGCGGGAAGTTCCTTACCATCAACTTCTATTGTGATTTGATCGTCTGACATAATCTTTAATTAATTTTCTCTAGGCTGCATCATCTTTAATACTGCTTGAACCAACCAGGCAGCGTTTATGATCAATGTGGTACTGAAATTCATCGCGAAACTGTTTAACAAAACTTCTGACTGGCCAGGCTGCTGCGTCACCAAAAGCACAGATCGTTCGACCTTCAATCTTGCTGGCAACATCATCCAGTTTATCCAGGTCTCCCTGAACACCTTTGCCATCTTCAATTCTTTTCACAACCCGATATAACCAGCCGGTACCTTCACGACACGGTGTACACTGACCACAGGATTCTGAATAATAAAAGCGTGATAAACGTTCCAGGGCCTTAACCATGCAGGTGGTATCGTCCATGACGATGACCGCACCGGAACCCAGATAGGAACCTATCTTTGCAATCGAGTCATAGTCCATATTGGTTTCAAGCATCGCATCACCATGTACCACCGGCATCGAACAACCACCGGGAATAACCGCCTTTAAACCACGACCATTACGAACACCGCCTGCCATTTCCAATAATTTTGAAAATGGTGTACCTAATGGAATTTCAAAATTACCCGGGTTATTGACATGACCGCTGACTGAAAAACATTTCATACCACCGCTATTTGGTACACCTTTATCTGCAAACCAGGTGCCACCATTAACAATGATGCTTGGTACAGAAGCAAAACTTTCCGTGTTATTGATTGTTGTTGGTTTACCATATAAACCAAAGTTAGCAGGGAATGGCGGCTTGAAGCGTGGCTGACCTTTTTTACCTTCTAATGATTCGAGTAATGCCGTTTCTTCACCACAGATATAAGCACCGGCACCCAATGAAGCATAAATATCAATACTGATATCCGTACCAAATAAATTTTCTCCTAACATGCCCTCGCGATACGCTTCCTTTAATGCATTTTCAAAACGTGGATACGGTTCATCCATAAATTCACCACGGATATAGTTATAACCCACACTTGAACCTGTCGCGTAACAGGCAATAGCCATACCTTCAACGACTGAATGTGGATTAAAACGCAGGATATCCCTGTCCTTACAGGTACCCGGTTCACTTTCATCCGAGTTACAAACAATATATTTTTGACCGCCAACATTCTTTGGCATAAAACTCCATTTCAATCCTGTTGGAAAACCAGCACCGCCTCTACCTCTAAGTCCTGATGTTTTTACTTCTTCAATAACCTGATCGGGTGGTATTTTTTCCAAAATAATTTTTTTCAATGCCGCATAACCACCTACCTTTAAATAATTTTCAAAGGTCCAGGGCTCATCAAACTTGAGCGTGGCGTAACAGACAGTATTCATTTCCATAGTGATTTAATCCAATTCGTCCAGAATCTCATCAACCTTATCCGGTGTGAGATTTTCATAATATTTATGATCGATCATCATCATGGGACCACCACAACAGGCAGCCAGACACTCTTCTTCGCACTTGATAAAGAACTTTCCATCTGCCGTTGATTCTCCCGTTTTTATTCCAAGCTTCTTTTCAAGATGATCAACGATCGTATCCGAACCCATCAACATACAAGAGATATTGGTACAGACAGAAATGCTATGACGTCCGACAGGTTCTGTCTCGAACATTGAATAAAATGACGCAACTTCATAAACAGCGATATCAGGCATACCAAGATAATCTGCAACAGCATCCATCAATTCTGTTGTTAGATAACCACCGTTTTGATGTTGGGCTTCACGTAATGCTGCCAAGACAGCCGATTGTTTTTGATCATCCGGGTATTTTTTTAACCATTCATCGATCTCGGATCGGGTATGCTCAGAAAGAATAGTTGTCTTTGTCTCAGTCATTCTCAATTAACTCAAATTTATTGATGAGCGAGTATTTTTTGTTCAGGCAAGGCGCGAGATTTTGAGTGTCCGGAGCGTACAAGTTAGTACGTGAGGAACACGAAGAATCGAGCAACGCAGCATGGGCGAAAAATAGGAAGCTCATCGGTCAATTTCTCCGAAGACAATGTCTTGGGTACCTATTACAGCTACGACATCAGCTAACATATGACCTTTAACCATTTCATTCATCGATGATAAATGTGCAAATCCCGGTGCTCGTATCTTTAAGCGATAGGGTTTGTTTGCGCCATCAGAGATCAGGTAAATACCAAATTCACCTTTTGGATGTTCAACTGCTGAATAAACTTCACCCTCTGGAACACAATAGCCTTCCGTAAACAGTTTGAAATGATGAATCAGTGATTCCATATCGTCTTTCATTTCTTCGCGACTAGGCGGAGTAAGTTTATGGTCATCAATCATGACAGTACCGGGATTTTTTCTTAACCAGTCAACACATTGTTTGATAATTCTGTTGGATTGGCGCATCTCTTCAACACGAACCAGGTAACGATCATAACAATCACCATTAGTACCAACCGGAATATCAAAATCGATTTGATCGTAAACGTCATAAGGTTGTTTTTTTCTGAGATCCCATTCAATCCCGGAACCACGTAACATCGGTCCCGTAAAACCTAAATTTAGTGCCCGTTCTGGTGTAACTTCCGCAATACCCACTGTTCGTTGTTTCCAGATACGATTATCCGTTAATAATGTTTCATAATCATCGACACATCCCGGAAAACGATCAGTAAATGATTCAATAAAATCCAGTAGTGAGCCCTGTCTGTTTTCGTTTAACCGGTCAACTTCTTCCTGATTGTGCCATTTAGATGCTTCATACTTCGGCATGGTTGAAGGTAAATCACGATAAACACCACCCGGACGATAATAGGTCGCATGCATACGTGTCCCTGATACTGCTTCATAACAATCCATCAGGTCTTCACGTTCACGAAAACAATAAAGAAAGACGGTCATTGCACCGATATCCAGACCATGCGCACCCAACCACATCAAATGATTCAGGATTCGGGTTATCTCGGCATACATGACTCTTATATATTGGGCGCGTTCTGGTGGTGTAACCCCAAGTAGTTTCTCTATTGCCATAACGTAGGCGTGTTCATTACACATCATAGAGACATAATCGAGACGATCCATATAACCAATACTTTGATTAAAAGGTTTACTCTCTGCGAGTTTTTCCGTTGCACGATGCAATAAACCAATATGTGGATCAGCACGTTCAATCACTTCACCGTCCATTTCCAGGATAAGCCGAAGTACACCATGTGCAGCAGGATGTTGCGGCCCGAAATTCATTGTCATATTACGAATCTCAGGCATCGCTTTGTTCCTCTTCTTCAGCAGCGTAACGATTGTCATCACGAATGACTCTGGGCACCAACACCCTGTTTGTTATCGTGACAGGTTGATAAACCACACGTTGTTTATCCGGGTCATAACGAACTTCAACATTACCTTCCAATGGAAAATCTTTTCTAAAGGGATGTCCAATAAAACCATAGTCCGTCAATATACGACGAAGGTCCGGATGACCATTAAACAGGATGCCAAATAGATCGAATGCCTCACGTTCAAACCAGTTAGCTGAATTCCATATATCTGTAACAGATGCTATTCGAGGTGGCTCTTCGTTTAGATAACAACGCAAGCGCAAACGAATATTATGTTTGAGAGACAAAAGGTGATAAACCACTGCAAATTTACGTTGTTCATCATCATCAGATTCGTCGTCTAAAGTATTTTGCCTGCCACGACTAAAGCCGGTTGCTGTTGTTTCTTGTGTCGCCCAATCAACCTGACCATAAGTTGAATAATCAACACCACAAAGATCGGATAATTGAGAAAAGGCAAACTCATCATCATCACGTAATGTTTTGCAAACAGATATGATATGTTCGGCAGGAATAACCAACGTGACCTGATTGCGATCAACAATACAATCGATCAACTCATTACTAAAACGTTCTTCAAGTTTTGTCTTTAGACTGGCGGTAGATTCCGTCATACTAATTTGTTTTAAGCTAATATGTAATTAACGTGCAATCGTATTTGTACGTCTTATCTTTTTCTGCAGTTGTATAATTCCAAACAACAATGCTTCAGCAGTTGGTGGGCAGCCCGGGACGTAGATATCTACCGGAACAATACGATCACAACCTCGTACTACAGAATAGGAATAGTGATAATAACCACCGCCATTGGCACAGGAGCCCATGGATATTACCCAGCGCGGTTCCGGCATCTGGTCATAGACTTTACGTAAAGCCGGAGCCATTTTATTGACAAGTGTCCCGGCAACTATCATGACATCAGATTGTCTTGGGCTTGGTCTAAAAACAATACCGAACCTGTCCAGGTCATAGCGGGAAGCACCAGTATGCATCATTTCGACAGCACAACATGCCAGACCAAATGACATCGGCCACATCGAACCGGTTCTTGCCCAGTTTATGACATTGTCTACTGTAGTCGTAACAATACCGGGTTCGTGAATTTTTTCTTCAGCGCCCAATCTTACTTACTCCCACTCAAGTGCACCCTTTTGCCATTCATAGATAAAGCCAACAACCAATATACCCAGAAATATCATCATTGCCCAAAAACCGGCCATACCTATACCGTCCAGGGCTACTGCCCATGGGAAAAGAAAGGCTATTTCAAGGTCAAAAATAATAAACAGGATGGCAACCAGATAATAACGAACATCGAACTTCATGCGGGCGTCTTCAAACGCTTCAAAACCGCATTCATAAGGGGATTGCTTTTCAGAGTCAGCGCGGGCATGACCCATTATTTTCCCCAAACCAAGACCCAGTGCAATGAGAACAACGCCCATTACCAGGCCCATAAAGGTAAATATCAAAATAGGGAAATAATTAGTTAACATTTTCTTGTTTTAGCATCCCTTTAAATACTCTGGTAGATATTCTTAAGTATACTAACAAGATTCAGGCCAATCACCATAAAAACATCCAAATTTTATTTATTTACGGGGAATGCAGAAGAAAAGTTCTGTTCTTGAAAATTAGAACATCCTGGATTTTAAGTTACGAATTTATGACCCGTAATACTTATGATTGGTGCCGATAGCCGGAGTCGACAACTTTGTCTGGAACAAAGTTGGACAGCCACAGGCTGCCTGAAAGGCGAAAGCCAAGGATGGCTTTCGTCAGCCGCACACCCGAAGGCACTACCCCCTCAAAATTGCGCGACTATGATACTTATGTTTATGAATTATTTTAGAAAAACACAACTTATACACAAAACAAAACTGAGCAAAAACATACAAAACCGAACATATGGCAATTGAATTCTTACTAACTAAATATTAATGATGATCGAAGAACTCGCCTTCTTTTTTTACATATTGTTCTTTAAATGTAGATACTCCATCATTCCATTCAATAGCTGCTTTTTCTAGATGGCAATAAATTGATTTATCTTTAACCTGGGCTTGTTTAATATGTTCATGCATCCCTTCATACAATTTTTTAAATACCAAGCGTTCCGATTCTCTAATTACTTCCTCATCAGCTGTATCATTCATTGCGCAAATAGCAATAAATTCATAATAGCCTAGCAATAATTGTGTTTGAGGCATCGGTATACTTTTATTAGCCTCATTACTATCAATGTATGCATAAACCTCTTTTTTCCAGTCATTTACATTTTGTTCTAATAAAGGAAGCAAAACAGTAACTGCATGTTGCTTGCGGGACAATCTTCTATTTATGTGACCTGACCACATCCAACCGCAAGTAGCCATAATGGCACTTAAAAAAATGGTGGAAGATAATAAATACTTTTCTTGAATTACGTCACTCGCAAATACAAATAACCATACCTCTAGTACGAAACATAAAATAAGAGATACATATAAGAATGGGCGAATATTCCTATCCGCCCATCTTTTTACTTTTTTACAAAATCCTACATTTTCTGCCATTTTATATCCTTATACGCCAATGAAATTTAATACTCCTTTTCTTCTAGTATTCTCTTAATCATCGTACTCTCCTTTGTTATCTAAGTTAAAATTAGCTTAATTGAATATACATTGTCAATGCTTATGACATCGGCAAATGCAAATAAGTTCTTGAATTTATTTTATTAAATTCATTAAGTATGTTGTTTTTAACGCAATATACTTGCCATTTGTGACATCTTTATGTCTTGTATCTATTATTTATAGAGGCACTATCCTCGCAGGGTAGCGTGCTTATTTCACTATATCTTTGATTTTATTATAATTATTGTCTCAGTTATACCTCAAAATTTTGAGTAACAGAATAAAAACGCTGTAAGTCTTTGATTTAATTGGTGCCGATGGCCGGAGTCGAACCGGCACGCCCGAAGGCACTACCCCCTCAAGATAGCGTGTCTACCAATTCCACCACATCGGCAATCTTTTGGTTTTAATATTTTAAGAGTAAATTTATTCGATTGGTAAACTCGGAAGATCAGAATCCTGGTTTTGCTCAGCGTCATCGACTATTGCAGGTATATCTTCTTCAGTCACTTGTTGCTCTACAACGACTTCTGGCTGATCCAGCAAACTGGTTGGCGCTTCTCTAATACTCTGTGTCGCAAGGTAGGCCAACAATAAACTGTTAGCTAAAAAAACAAATGCCAAAAAGGCTGTTACTTTGGTTAAAAAGCCTCCAGCTCCCTGGCTACCAAATACCGTAGACGAAGATCCACTACCAAAAGCCGCACCTGCATCAGCACCTTTACCGTGCTGAATTAAAATAAACACTATCAACGCAACTGCGACCAATACCTGCAATACAAATAATAATGTATGGATTGTTTCCATTGTTTGTTTTACCTCACAGCCCGACAAATTGTCAGGAAATCATCAGCAATAAGTGATGCACCGCCAATTAAACCGCCATCAATATCTGCCATTTTAAAAAGTTGTTCAGCATTATCTGCCTTGACACTACCACCATAAAGAATCCTGATCCCATTGGCGATTTCATTATCATGTCGCGCCAGACGCAAACGAATAAATTCATGTACTTCCTGTGCCTGTTCCGGTGTTGCCGTTTTCCCTGTCCCTATTGCCCAAACCGGTTCATATGCAATCACAGCATTTGCAAATGCTGATATTCCGGCTTTATCAATAACAACATCCAACTGCCTTGCTATCACATCTTCCGTTGTATTCGTTTCACGCTCTTCCAACAGTTCTCCAACACACAGGATAGGTATCAACCCCTGGGCTTGTGCAGCAATAAATTTCTCAGCTACCCTGCTATCACTCTCATGATATAAATTCCGCCTTTCCGAATGGCCGACGATAACATATCGACAAGCAAAATCAGTCAGCATCACAGATGAAATTTCACCGGTATATGCCCCATTTTCCAGGTGAGACACATTTTGCGCCCCGAGTGAGATGCTTGTATCACTCAAAAACCCTGATATTTCAGGAAGATAGATAAATGGCGGGCAAATCGCTACCTCGGCATTGTTATTACCAGCCAATCCCTGTTTGATGCCGATCACTAATGATTTAGCACTCTCCAGTGAGCCATTCATTTTCCAGTTGGCCGCAACCAAATATTGGCGATCCGGCATTTTATCCACCCTGTCCTAAAAGGCCGCAAAGGTTACCGAGAGGAAGAGCCGAAATCAATATTTTCCTGAATAAACAGGCACATTATATTAAATGGGCGCTTCAACAAGGCAGTGCTTACAATCATTAACACCTGAACACTTTATCTTCGCGTGCCTGACGATTAATGCATGGTATTCCTGGAATAGTTTTATATCTGCTTGCAGATTAGACTCGAATAACTGACGAAGTGATTCATAAGACTCTTTACCATCAATTAATTTCATTCTTTCGAGCAACCTTCGTGTATAGGCATCTATAACAAACACGGGTCGTTCAAATGCATAAAGCAATATATCATCTGCGGTTTCAGGTCCAATTCCGTTGACACCTAGTAATCCATTACGTAAGTCTAGATCTGTCAATTTGTTTAATCCTTTAAAGCGGCCTTGTTGAACAAACCAATTTGTAAAATTCTTTAAGCGTTTTGCTTTAACATTAAAATAGCCGGATGGCTTTATTAAGCCGGCGAGCTTTAATTCGGATAAGCCTGATATTGAATGAATATTTAATGCATCAGCCTGTTTCAAATTATTTATTGCCTTTTCAACGTTAGTCCACGCTGTATTTTGAGTCAGTACGGCTCCAACCATTACTTCAAAAGGAGTTTCTGCAGGCCACCAGTCTTGTGGACCATACGCTTTATAAAGTCGTCGATATAATTTTTGCAGAGCGGCTCTACTGGTCATGCAGAATGTGACAAATTAGCGGCTACCTTTAATTTATCGATATCAGCTTCATCCAACCGCCAGTGCTGTCCGGGGTGTTTTTTTCGCGGCAGTATATAAGGTCCAAAACGAGTCCGAATTAAGCGGGTAACTTTCAATCCTTGTGATTCCCACAAACGTCGTACTTCTCTATTACGCCCTTCCATGATAACGACGTGATACCAGTGGTTGGCCCCTTCCCCGCCAGAATCGACAATATCCGTAAACCGGGCAAAACCATCCTCGAGTTCAATACCATCACGTAGCGCTTGCAATTGATCTTTAGTTACTTTGCCTAATACACGGACTGCGTATTCACGTTCGATCTGATTTGAAGGATGCATCAATTTATTAGCCAATTCACCATCGGTCGTAAAAAGCAATAAACCGGTTGTATTCAGATCTAATCGACCAATATTAATCCAGCGACTATTCCTCAAGCGTGGAAGGTTTTTAAAAACAGTATCACGTCCCTTCTCATCCTTACGAGTACAGACTTCTCCTGCAGGTTTGTAATAGGCCAATACCTTTGTTTTTATTTTTCTATCAAGGTGTAATCGTATTGGTCGTGAATTAATCGTTATACGATCCTTAATACCGATAGATTGACCAATTTCTGCTGGCTTACTATTTACAGTGATCTTTCCTGCACGTATTAAGGTTTCTATTTCACGCCGCGATCCATAACCCGCATTGGCAAGAACCTTCTGGATCCGCTCTGACATTTAAATTGAATTTCTTTAGTTAGAAAAAGGAATTACTTTGGCGCCTTCATCGGCGATTACTTCATCAGAATCGATAGACTCTTCAATATCGTTTACTGATTCTGTTGCCTGTTCCACATTGACAATAAGCTCGTTGTTATTATCTATAGACTGTTGACCATCCTGGCTTAATGCCTCAAATAAATCAGGATTGATCGAATCAAAATCTTTTATTTCAGATAATGCAGGCAGGTCTGATAATTTTTTCAGATTGAAATAATCCAGAAACGATTTTGTTGTTGCAAGGAGTTCAGGCTTGCCGGGAACGTCCCGATGTCCAACAACCTTAATCCAGTCTCGCTCCTGTAAGGTCTTGACGATAGAATGACTGACACTTACTCCCCTGATATCCTCAATTTCACCGCGGGTAATAGGTTGTCGATAAGCTATGATTGCCAATGTTTCCAATAATGCCCTGGAATACCGGGGTGGACGTTCATCGAATAATCGGTTTATCCAGGGTGCAAAATCATCTCTTGCCTGGAATCGAAAACCACTGGCAATCTCGACTAACTCTATACCGCGATCGATATAATCCTGTTGTAATTCTTCTAACGCGGCACGTATATCATTACGTTCCGGCTTTAATGTTGTATCGTTTTCAAATAAGGACAATAAGCTCGAAATATTCAGCGGTTGGTTTGATACCATTAAAGAAGCTTCAATAATATTTTTAATCTGTTCCTGACTCATGATGCTGCCTTGACGTAGATTGGACCATTAGTTTCATTCTGTACCAGTTGAATGAGTGATTCTTTAACCAGTTCAAGAATTGCCAAAAGGGAAACGATGGCACCTGCCCGTCCTTCTTCAACAGTGAACAATTCTTTAAAGTCGATAAAATTTTCTGTTTTGACTTTATCCAATACAATTCCCATACGTTCACGAACAGATAGTGCTTCCCGCTGTATCATGTGATGAGAAAAAAGGTCTGCTCGTTTTATCACTTCTGCAAATACACGAAGTATCGAATCGAGTGAAACTTCAGGTGGTTTTTGTTCGATCTTGCGACCAGGAAATTCTGTGATTGTGCCAAATAGATCACGCTCAAGGCGAGGTAACTCATCCATTTTCTCTGCCGCTTCTTTATAACGTTCATATTCCTGCAACCGTCTAATCAATTCTGCCCTTGGATCTTCCTCTTCATCTTCTTCCGTATGACGTGGTAATAACATTCTGGATTTAATCTCGGCCAACATAGCCGCCATCAATAAATATTCTCCAGCCAGTTCGAGCTGCAATATCTCCATTAGCTCGATGTAGGACATGTACTGTTCCGTTATTTTAGCGATTGGAATATCAAGGATGTCGATATTTTGCCTCTTAATAAGATATAACAATAGATCGAGCGGCCCTTCGAATGCCTCCAGGAATACTTCCAGCGCATCGGGTGGAATATACAAGTCCTTGGGAATTTCAGTGACAGGTGCACCCTGCACAAGAGCAAAAGGCATTTCGCTCTGGCTGGTATCAGCGGTTTCGACGTCTTCGTTCATGTATTAAGCAGTTTTAGAAATTATAACTTAATTATGTCTAATAGGGTGAAGTTCATTTTGTCCTGGCTCTGCTTCTTTAAGACCGTACATAGCACGGATGCTATGTTCGAGCGTACAGGGACGTATTCATAGCGTGTCTTAAAGAAGCGGAGCCCGGAAAATCAGCGGTAATCCAATCCCATCGAGTCCCTGACCTCCTCCAATGTTTCCCTGGCCTCATCACGCGCGGCATCACAACCATCCGCGATAATACCGCGTACCGTTTCCGGATCATTCAGGTATTCATTTGCCCGTTCACGAATCGGGCCTATCTCTTTTAAAATAGAATCAATCAGCGGTTTTTTACAATCCAGGCAACCAATCCTGGCATTCGTACAGCCATCCATTACCCAGTCTTTCAAATCATCGTCAGAATAAACCTGATGTAAATTCCAGACCGGGCATTTATCGGGTTCACCCGGATCTGTGCGTCTGACACGGGCAGGATCGGTTGGCATCGTCTTGATCTTATCTTCAACAACATTTGGATTTTCACGCAGTGAAATTGTATTGCCATAAGACTTGGACATTTTTTGTCCATCCAGCCCCATCATCTTTGACGCCGGGGTTAACAGGGCTTGCGGTTCGGGAAATATGGCCTTACCCACACCATCAAGATAACCCGATAGCCGTTCCCGATCCCCGATACTGATGTTTTGCTGTGATTCCAATAAGGCCCTGGCCTTTTCCAATGCCTGGGCATCACCCTGCTCCTGGTAATTGCGACGTAATTCGTGATAAAGACGCGCATTCTTTTTACCCATCTTTTTAATTGCCGCCTCTACTTTTTCTTCGAAATCAGGTTCCCGGCCATATAAATGATTAAAACGCCTGACCACTTCACGCGCCAGTTCAACATGAGAGACCTGATCTTCACCCACGGGCACAAAACCGGCTTTATAGATAATAATGTCAGCCGTCTGTAATAAGGGATACCCTAAAAAACCATAAGTGGTCAGATCTTTGTTAGACAGCTTTTCCTGTTGGTCCTTGTAACTGGGTACTCGTTCCAGCCAGCTCAGCGGCGTACACATCGAAAGTAAAAGTTGTAATTCGGCATGCTCGGGGACACGTGATTGAATAAACAATTTTGCTGCGCCTGGATTAACACCAACTGCCAACCAGTCGATAACCATATCCCAAACACTTTTTTCTATGATGGAAGGATCTTCGTACTCTGTAGTTAACGCATGCCAATCAGCAACAAAGAAAAAACATTCGTACTCTTGTTGTAATTCCAGCCAGTTTTTAAGGACGCCATGATAATGGCCAAGATGCAGCTGGCCTGTCGGACGCATTCCGGACAGCACCCGCTGTTTACCCGTTGTAGACAATCAACAACCTCCTCTGGCCGTTATCCGTAGAGATGAAAGGGACGCATTATACCCTGAAAATACCAGGGGTAGATTTTAAATTGGCTCCATAAGCAAATCTTCACTGCCTTTTCCTGCACGTACTATCAGGGGTTCATCATTTGTCATATCGATGACCGTTGTAAAATCGAGACCACCGGCGCCGCCATCTATAATCAAATCAACTTGCCGGCCTATTTTTTGTTCTATTTCCCCGGGATCTGTTTCCGGTAATGTTTCATCGGGTAAAACCAGGCTAATACTGGTTAGCGGTTCCCCCAAACAATCCAGCAAAGCCAGGGTAATTTGATTATCAGGCACACGAATGCCAATGGTACGCTTCTTTGGATGCAGCAATCGTCGTGGAACATCGCGTTTCGCCTTAAGTAAGAAGGTATATGGACCCGGTGTCATGGATTTCATCATTCGAAAGGCTGAGTTGTTTACGTGGGCATAGCTTGCTATCTCGGACAAGTCCCGACAAACCAGCGTCATATCCTGTTCAGCACTAATCTGGCGCAGTTTACGTATTCGGTCCATTGCACTTTTATCGCCAAGACAACAACCCAGCGCATAGGACGAATCAGTTGGATATGCTACAACCCCGCCCTGTCTTAGAATGACCACGGCCTGATTCATCAGACGCGGTTGTGGTGACTCGGGATGTATGGAAAAAAATTGTGCCATATTAATCTGTTAAGTCTTTTTTTAGGTTATGATAATACGTCCAAATTACATAAACACATATTGATGAAATTCCTATTTGATTTTTTTCCGGTACTAGCCATGTTTATAGCTTTTTACATACCGGAAGACCGTGAACAAGCTATTTATGTCGCTACGTATACCATCATGGTTTGCAGCTTTATACAAATTACTACTTATTGGTTATTGTATAAAAAATTTGAAAAGATGCACCTGATTACATTAGTAGTTGTACTTATTGCTGGTGGTTTAACTATCTATTTTAGAAATGAGCTTTTTATCAAATGGAAGCCCACTGTCGTTAATTGGTGTTTTGCGCTGGCCTTTATTGCCAGTCACTTTATTGGTAAAAAAACATTGTTCCAACGCATGATCAATCTGGCGGATAATAATTTACAAATGCCACAACAAGTTTGGCGTAACATAAACGCCAGCTGGGGATTATTTTTTATCTTCCTTGGTTTTGTTAATCTTTACGTTGCCTATAACTTTTCTACTGAATTTTGGCTTAATTTTAAGACTTGGGGTATGACATCACTCAACCTGATTTTCCTTGTTGGGATATGTATATATATGTATCGTTTTATCAAAGAAGAAGAAACACCATCGCAGGAATAATAATTATGTATTACGCAATCATAAGTGAAGACGTAGAAAACAGTCTGGAAAAAAGATTGAGTGTAAGGGCCGATCACATCGCAAGACTTCAAACTTTACAGGATGAAGGGCGTCTATTAGTCGCCGGACCTCACCCGAATATTGATGGTGAAGACCCCGGACCTGCCGGTTTTAGTGGTAGCTTAATCGTCGCAGAATTTGGTTCTCTTGAAGATGCACAATCATGGGCCGATACCGATCCCTATATCGCGGCAGGTGTCTATGAAAAAGTGACTGTTAAACCATTTAAGAAAGTCTTTCCCAGTGCCTGAATTAAACCGGGTAGAGATGATCCGCAATCGTCTTGAGGCAGAATTCAAACCTGCCGAACTTGATATCATAGATGAGTCCCATCTACATGCAGGGCATAGCGGTCATGGTGGCGCGGGGCATTTTCAGGTGCGAATCGTTACGGATAAATTTAGTGAACGATCAACACTTGAACGACATCGAATGGTTTATGCTGCGCTGGATGACTTGATGCAAACAGAGATACATGCATTAGGTATTAAGGCTATGACACCTTCAGAGATCCCATAGTTAAATATGGTAAATAATTTCACCTGTTTGAAACCACCAATTAAATATCCTGGTGGCAAACGATTTTTAATACCAACTGTTAAAGAATATTGGCTTAAATGCAATTCTAAACGTTTAGTAGAACCATTTTCAGGGGGGCTCTCGATCGTATTAGGTATTGCACCTAAAAACGCATTGCTAAACGATAGTAACCCTCATGTAATTAATTTCTATAATTGGATAAAAAAAGGATTGGTAATAAAAATGCCCATGAAAAATGAAAAGTCCTTTTATTACCACAAGCGTGAAGAATTCAACCAATTAATATTAGAAAATAAGATGACTACAAAAAAAGCTGCCAGCTTATTCTATTATCTTAATAGAACAGGATTTAATGGTCTTGTTAGATTTAATAAATCTGGATTTTACAACGTTCCATTTGGGAGGCATTCTAATATTAACTATAAAACCAATTTTAAAGAATATATTCCTATAATGAAAAAATGGAATTTAAAAAGTGGTGATTTTAGTTCTATAAAAATTAGAGAAAACGACTTTCTTTATATTGATCCACCCTATGATGTAGAATTCAGGTCATATTCAATGGATGAATTCCAATGGGAAGACCAAGTAAGACTTGTAGAATGGCTTTCTAATAAAAAATGTCCAATTATTATTTCAAATCAAGCTACTGAACGAATAATTAAGTTATATAAAAAATATAACTTTAAATTAAAGTACATACTTGCACCTAGGATGATAAGTTGTAATGGAGATAGGACACCTGCCAAAGAGGTAATTGCTACAAAAAATTTATGATCTTGAATCGACGATTTTTACTATGCTAATTAACAAACCTAAAAAATCAAGACATGCAAAATTAATCACTTCTTCTTATGAACTTTATCAATATGAAGCCATAGATTTTTTAAAGCTTGTTCCCACAGAATCAATTGATTTAGTCATTACCGACCCTCCATACGAATCACTTGAAAAGCATAGAGCAGTTGGAACTACAACAAGGCTTAAAAATAGTAAAGCCTCTAGTAATACCTGGTTCAAGATATTTCCTAATTATTTATTTCCAGAATTGTTACACGAAATTTATAGAATTCTGAAAAAAAATTCACATTTTTATCTTTTTTGCGACCAAGAGACTGCTTTTATAATAAAGCCTGAAGCTGAAGATGCTGGATTCAAATTCTGGAAACCACTTATATGGGATAAGAAAAAAATAGGTATGGGATATCACTACAGAGCAAGATATGAATTTATTTTATTTTTTGAAAAGGGAAAAAGGAAATTAAATAATTTAGCCATACCAGATATTCTTGAATATCCAAGAATTCATAGAGGCTACCCAACTGAAAAGCCAGCTGAACTTTCAGAGACATTAATTCAACAAAGTAGCTCAAAAAATGAATTAATCTGTGATCCGTTTATGGGATCTTGCTCTGTTGGTATTGCTACTATTAGGCAAAATCGTAGATTTTTAGGCGCCGATATTTCAAGAGAAGCCTTTAATATATCTAAAAAAAGAATACAATCATTAAAGTCTTGAAATAACAATCATAGACACGACACATGGAAGATACTGAAATAGCATACGAATGGCCCGATATTTATCCGGAGGGAGTTCCTCCAGAGGACTCAACCCCTGCCAAAGGAAAAGCTTTTCGCTTAGTTGACGAAATTCCTCCAAGCGAACAAGATTTTCTAATGTCCATAGAAAGAATACCTGACAGAAATACTATATCTGAAAAAGAAGCTGCTAAAATGTATGGTGTTTCTTTATTTACTAAATCTGAAGCAGCAATAGACAAAAAGAATAGGTACCCCTCTTTAAAACTTAAGAAAATTGCCTTTGGAACACTTATACCTAGTTTAGGAAAGATATCTAAGCCTAACAGAAACCACCATATTACGTTATGGAAATGTTGTGATTCGAAACCGCATTTATATATAAATAAAGAACTTAAACCGAAATGAGCATTCTTCCATCAAATACCTATTTAGGAAAGTTAAAGATTACCGAAGTATATGATTATTACGAAGGTCCTAAATTTTTCTGTGTTAAAAACCAATTTAGGCAAATAATGGTTGTTTATTGGGTAGACCATAAAAAAGATAACAATTCCTACGGATGGCTTTATTTACCTATTACTGATGAAAAACTGAATGAACTAAGAAGAGGTAAAATCTCAGTTCGAAATGCATATGAAGATCCTGAACAAGGGTTATACCTCGTTTACACTCAACCTAAAACTTCAAAAAATGAAGTAGAATATTATGAAAAAGATCAAATTAATAAAAAGTTTTTACCTCCTAAAAACCTTTTTATTACACCTGAAGATATTGATGTAGTTGATGATAGAGAAGCAAACTGGGTTTATGAACTGTACATTAAAAAATCTAATTCAGATGAGCTTCTTACTACAAGAACAGTAACAAGTGTTCTTAACGCATTTCGCGAAATTATAGAACAATTAATGAAAACTGATACAAGAGAGCAACCAAAGATATATCCACTTAGTGCTGTACCTGGTTCATTTAACTTAAAAATTGTATCCAGTAATAATAAAAAAGCAATGGATGCACTAGAAAAATTTCAAGAAATTATCAAATCTAACAATAACAATATCCTTGATATATTGAAGAAATTAAAACTAGACCCTTTTATATTAAAAATATTATATGAGGTAATTTACACTAATAATATCGATATTGTAATTACTCCTAAAACATTTGACCATGTTACAGGAGAAATTAAAGTTCAGAAAAGTCAGGCAAAAAGCAAACTTTCAAAACTTGAAAAGACAACTTTTAATATTATTGAATCAATTAAAGTACCTCAGGCAAATGATATTGATAAAGTTATTAAAGTCGTAGAATTAAAAAAGAGAGGTAAGAAAATTACATATGACTTAATAGATGGATTAAACTCAAACCGACAGGTAAAGTACTATACCGACGCTGCATTTTCTTTAGGGTTACTCACTAGAGATGGTTATTTAACCTCTGCGGGGAGATTCCTCATTTCTAAAAAATCCATCAAAAGTAGATATCAAGTTTTAGCCGACAGATTTGAGACCAGTGATTTTGGTTGGGCATGGATGAATTGGTCAAATGTAACCTCAATTAATGAATTAGATCCAGATACAGCATCTGAATTTATTAAAACATCAGTACCTGATCTAGGTTCAAATACAGCAAATAGAAGATCCACAACTCTCATTAAATGGCTTAAAGTATTGGCCCCATATCATAGAAATTATCACAAATAAAATTCTATTTATTTACACTGGAACAATTCTTAGCAGTCTATAAAATGCTTCTGCTATGTCTGACACATTTAATCTCACAAAAGAATTAATTAACCGAAAATCTGTCACACCTGAAGATGGTGGCTGCCAGAAAATGATTGCTGCACGTATGGAAAAGTCAGGTTTTAAATCCAGTCACCTGCGCTTTGATGATGTCGATAATCTCTGGATCACGCACGGGGACGCTCAACCGTTATTTGTTTTTGCCGGACATACCGATGTCGTGCCTACCGGACCTTTAAGTGAGTGGGATACGGATCCTTTTGTCGCAGAAATCAAGGGCGATTATGTATATGGACGTGGTGCGGCAGACATGAAAAGTGGAATTGCTGCAATGGTTATCGCTGCTGAAAATTTTGTAACTGATCACCCTGATTACAAAGGTTCGATTGGATTGTTGCTAACCAGTGATGAAGAGGGTCCTTCAATTAATGGGACACGTAAGGTTATTGATTACCTGGAAAAGAATGACATCAAAATTACCTGGTGTATCGTCGGTGAACCTTCAAGTGACAAACAACTTGCCGATACCATACGTATTGGACGTCGTGGTTCTTTAAACGGGATATTAACAGTTAACGGTATTCAGGGACATGTTGCTTATCCGGATATTGCAGAAAATCCGATACACACGGTAAGTCAGTTTCTAACCGAGATAACGTCAATTGAATGGGACCAGGGAAATGATTCTTTTCCGCCGACAACGTTTCAAATATCTAACATCAACGCCGGGACCGGTGCAGATAATGTTATACCAGGAAGTCTGAAATTACTTTTTAACTTCCGTTTTTCAACTGAACAAACGGAAGAGCAATTAAAAAAAGATGTTATTGATTTGTTAAACAAGCATAAACTCAATTATGAGCTTGAATGGAAGCTGTCCGGCTTGCCTTTTTTGACCAATTCAGGTCAATTGGTTGATGCAAGCCGGCAAGCGATAAAAGATGTTTGTAATATTGATACAATATGTTCTACTGGTGGAGGCACTTCGGATGGCCGTTTTATCGCACCTACCGGTGCCGAGGTTATCGAACTTGGTGTAGTAAACGAGACGATACATAAAATTAATGAATGCGTTAAGGTTTCCGATCTGGATATGCTGGTCAGGATTTATCAAAAAATACTTGAACAACTACTACTTGATTAGATCATAATGGAAAGATTAATTGAAAAAACCCTTTTTGCCAGCCGTTGGTTACTTGCACCTATATTCCTCGGGCTCTCACTGGCATTAATTGCATTAATAATAAAATTCTTCGAAGAATTATTTCATACACTTACTACGATATTATCGTTGAGTGAAGCTGAATTGATTTTACATATACTTTCTATGATTGACATGGCATTGGTCGGTAGTTTAATCGTGATGGTTATGTTCAGTAGTTATGAAAACTTTGTTTCCAAAATTGATTTGGAAGAAGGAGCTGAAAAACTGGACTGGTTAGGAAAACTGGATTCAGGAAGTCTAAAACTTAAAGTTGCTGCATCAATTGTAGCGATTTCTTCGATCCATCTTTTACAAAAATTTATGGAAGTACAAACCATTCCTGATAATAAGTTAATGTGGTACGTCATAATACATATGACCTTTGTCATCTCTGCACTCATGCTTGCTTTCCTGGATAAGATAGCTTTTGCTGAGCATCGGGAACATTAAGTAGCGTACTATCTGAACAAGTTATATTTTACAATGCAGTAAACAGCCCGGACACCATCTTTCCAGTTAATCTTCTTACCCTCCTGGTAGGTACGGCCATAATAAGAGATACCGACTTCGTAGATACGGCAATTAAGCTTCGCTACCTTTGCTGTTAATTCCGGCTCCATACCAAAACCGTTTTCCTCTATTTCAATTTGATCAATGATTTCCTTTTTAAACGCCTTATAACACGTCTCCATATCAGTTAAATTGAGATTACTAAACATATTGGATAAAAATGTTAAAAAACCATTACCCATCCTATGCCAAAAATATAATACCCGATGAGCACTACCTGATATAAAACGCGAACCGTAAACTACATCAGCCCTGCCTTCTTCAATTGGTTTCATTAACCATTCATATTCGTTTGGATCGTATTCAAGATCAGCATCCTGAATAATAACCACATCACCGGAAGCTTCTTTTAGCCCAGTACGTATCGCTGCACCTTTTCCCTGGTTACTATCATGCAGGATTAAGTTATCTATCTTGTCTTTTAAATCGTTTTCAAGAATTTCACGGGTGCCATCTGATGAACAATCATCAACAACAATGATCTCCAAATCTGACCATGTGCAATTACGTACCGCATTGATGATCTCATTAATAGTCGGCTTTTCGTTATAACAAGGAATTATGACTGACAATTTCATGTCTATATCTTTTTATAACCGTATATAAATGTCTATAGTTTTTTATTTCAGAAAATAAAAAACCGGAGCAAGCTCCGGTTTTTTAGTTCAAATAATTTTTAACAATTATTTTGCTTCAGCAACATCATCAAACTGAGCTTCTTCCGTAGAACCGGTTAAAGCGGTAACTGAAGAAGAGCCACCCTGGATAACAGTGGTGACATCATCAAAATATCCAGCGCCGACTTCCTGCTGATGAGAAACGAAAGTATAACCTCTTTCGCGGCCTTCAAACTCAGGTTCCTGGACCATCTCGGTATAATGCTTCATACCTTCACCACGCGCATAATGATAGGCAAGGTCGAAAGTACGATACCAATTCAAGTGAATACCCGCCAGGGTAATAAACTGGAATTTATAACCAAGATCAGACAATTCATCCTGGAAGGTAGCAATTTGAGCATCGCTTAAGTTTTTCTTCCAGTTGAAAGAAGGTGAACAGTTATACGACATGATTTGGCCCGGACATGCAGCCTGTACAGCTTGTGCAAATTCACGGGCAAAACCAATATCAGGCGTACCCGTTTCACACCATACCAGATCGGCATATGGTGCATAAGCAATGCCACGGCTTATCGCCTGTTCCAGACCATTCTTTACACGATAGAAACCTTCATCAGTTCTTTCTCCAGTCAAGAATGGTTTATCATTTTCATCAAAATCACTGGTGATAAGATTTGCAGCTTCTGCATCGGTACGAGCCAGGACGATTGTTGGTACACCCATAACATCTGCGGCTAAACGCGCAGCTATCAGTTTTTGTACCGCTTCCTGAGTTGGAACCAGTACCTTACCACCCATGTGACCACATTTTTTAACAGCAGCCAATTGATCTTCAAAGTGAGCACCAGAAGCACCATTGGCAATCATGTTTTTCATTAATTCATAGGCATTTAGGACACCACCAAAACCGGCTTCCGCGTCAGCTACGATCGGCAAAAAGTAATCGATAGCATCTTCTTCTTTAATTTTGCCATCAGCAATATTTTTCCACTGGATTTCATCGGCACGCTTGAAGGTATTGTTGATACGACGAACCATGGTGGGAACAGAATCGTAAGCATACAAGGATTGATCCGGATACATGGTTTCTGACGTATTACCGTCCGCTGCAACTTGCCAACCAGAAAGATAAACTGCTTCAAGTCCCGCTTTAGCCTGTTGCATGGCCTGGCCAGCAGTAATGGCACCAAATGCATTTACATAACCTTTCTTGGCACCACCGTTTACCAGATCCCACAACTTTTCTGCACCACGTCGTGCAAGTGTATGTTCAGGCTGGACACTACCGCGTAGACGTACGACGTCTTCTGCACTATAGCCACGTTTTACATTTTTCCAACGTGGGTTATCAGCCCAGTCTTTTTTCAATTGTTTAATTTGTTCCTCTCTGGTCATCAGAAATACATCCTCCCAAAAATAATAATATTTGTATATAAATCAGCTAGTTACGTGAATATATTACTTGAAATAGCCGATTGGATAAGCAAAAGGGCGCATATCATGCCATTTGTTTACAATTCTGTGAATCCCTTCACGGAATATTAACCGAATATCGTCATCAGTAGATTTCAGCTCAATTGAGGAAAAATAATAAAAATTTCAAATAAATAGCAATAAAATGGTCCATCTTACTTTTACAGTAGTTTATAAAGTTAAAATTTGGCCTGTTGATTGCAAAATAAAATTTATGAAATAAAAATTAATTAATCCAGTCGTTGTCTATTACAAAATAGTCAGTAAATACAATGAGATTTAACTTGAATTTTGATTAAAGGGTCACTAAATAAAAGTATGTACATCTAATTACTCAAGTTATAATAATGATTAATAACCTTATGAAAAAAGTTAGCCGGAGTTGATCAGAGATGTCAGACCACACTGACAATGACTTTGATAATGATTTGGCTGTTCAGGAAGCCAAACCAAAGCTTAAACGACCCCCATTATATAAAGTCATCTTATTAAATGACGACTACACTCCGATGGATTTTGTTGTTCATATTCTTGAAGCATTCTTTTCTATTGATCGCGAGAATGCCACACGAATAATGTTGGAAGTTCACACCAGAGGTAAAGGTGTTTGTGGTATCTTTACCCATGAAATAGCTGAAACAAAGGTATCTCAAGTAAATAGTTATTCAAGAGAAAATCAACATCCTTTACTTTGTACAATGGAAAAAGCCTGACAGGTAATCACTATGCTCGACAAAGAACTAGAACAAACTCTAAATAATGCTTTTCGCGAAGCAAGAGAACAACGTCATGAATTTATGACAGTTGAACATTTATTACTCGCATTACTAGACAATGCATCTGCAACAGGTGTTTTAAAAGCATGCGGAGTTAATCTGAACAGTCTGCACACTGACCTTATAAAATTTATCCAGGAAAATTCACCCATCATTGAAGAAGATGATGATCGTGATACTCAACCAACACTTGGCTTCCAGCGTGTATTACAACGCGCTGTTTTTCATGTTCAATCATCAGGGAAAAAAGAAGTAACGGGAGCAAATGTACTGGTTGCAATATTCGGTGAACGTGAATCTCATGCCGCTTACTTTTTAAGTCAACAAAATATTGCCCGGCTGGATGTTGTTAATTATATCTCGCATGGTATTGCCAAGATAAATGATGACAGTGATAACGAAGAAAGTATTAATGAAATCGAGGAAGAACAACCGGATGAAGCTGGTACAAACCCCCTCGATGCCTATGCGGTCAGCCTCAATGAACTGGCTATGCAGGGAAAAATTGATCCGTTGATTGGACGACAGATTGAAATACAACGAACAATTCAAATACTTTGTCGAAGACGTAAAAATAATCCTTTGTATGTTGGCGAAGCTGGTGTAGGTAAAACAGCAATTGCAGAAGGACTGGCAAAATTGATCGTTGATGGTGATGTCCCCGATGTATTAATGGATAGTGAAATTTATGCACTCGACCTGGGCGCACTACTGGCCGGGACAAAATACCGTGGTGATTTTGAAAAACGATTAAAAGGTGTTATCGCACAATTAAAGAAACAGGAAGGTGCCATTCTATTTATTGATGAGATACACACCATTATTGGAGCCGGTGCAGCATCCGGTGGTGTTATGGATGCATCGAATATTATTAAACCGGTACTGGCATCAGGCGAATTAAAATGTATTGGTTCGACCACCTATCAGGAATACCGCGGCATCTTTGAAAAAGATCGTGCACTGGCAAGACGATTTCAGAAGATTGATGTGATTGAGCCATCCATAGATGAAACAGTCAAGATACTTGAAGGCTTAAAGTCACGTTTCGAGGACCATCATCAAATAAGGTATACGCATCAGGCCTTACGTACGGCTGCAGAATTAACAGAACGATATATTAATGATCGTCATTTGCCTGACAAGGCAATAGATGTGATTGATGAAGCTGGCGCAGCACAACAGTTAGTATCACCTTCAAAACGTAAAAAGACTGTTGGTGTGAATGACATTGAAAACATTGTTGCAAAGATCGCTCGCATTCCTGCAAAAACTGTCACAACGTCTGACAAGGATGTGATCAAAAATCTTGAACGTAACCTGAAGATGGTTGTGTTTGGTCAGAACGAAGCAATCGGTACGCTGGCAAATGCCATCAAGATGTCACGCTCGGGCCTGGGCAACCCACAAAGACCTATCGGTAATTTTCTCTTTGCCGGACCCACCGGTGTTGGTAAAACAGAAGTGACTCGTCAACTTGCTATACAGATGGGTGTAGAGCTTGTTCGCTTTGATATGTCTGAATATATGGAACGTCATACTGTTTCCAGATTAATTGGCGCACCTCCCGGCTATGTCGGTTTTGATCAAGGTGGTTTGTTGACCGACGCGATTAATAAGCAACCACATTGCGTTTTATTACTTGATGAAATGGAAAAGGCGCACCCGGATGTTTTTAACCTGATGTTACAGATCTTTGATCACGGTACATTAACAGATACTAACGGTCGTAAAACCGATTTTCGTAATGTCATTATTGTTATGACGACCAATGCCGGTGCTGATCGTATGAGTCGCGCATCAGTAGGGTTTACAACCCAGGATCACAGCGGTGATGCGATGGAAAGTATTAAACAGATGTTCAGTCCTGAATTTCGAAATCGTCTCGATGCAATTATTCAGTTTAATACTCTGGACAAACGTACAATCGCGAATGTGGTTGATAAATTCCTGATTGAACTTGAATCTCAACTGGATGAAAAGAAAGTAACGATTGAAGTGACTGATACTGCACGCGAATGGTTTGCCAAACACGGTTATGACAAGATCATGGGTGCACGCCCCATGTCCCGTTTAATCCAGGATAAAGTAAAACGTCCACTCGCGGAAGAATTACTTTTTGGCAAACTGGAACATGGCGGGCATGTTATTGTCGATCTGAAGAACGATAAAATTTCAGTTAAGATTGAGGAGGAAGAATTGGAAGGCGCTGTATAAGACGCTACTAAAAATGCACTTTTTAGTTTGCGTCTTTAAAAATTAGTTTTCGTTATTAGTCAGACTTTTAATCAATGCCTTTGAATTGCGTTGATAATCATAAATCTTCTTTTTTTCCACAGGTAACGATTCAATATCTGTTTCAGTAAATCCTTTTTCAACAAACCAATGTGCTGTCTGCGTGGTTAAGACTAACAAGGTTTTGGCACCATTTTCGCTAGCGAGTAATTCAAGATAATTGAATAACATATCTCCTATTGACTGATTTTGATAATCCGAATGGACGGCCATAGAAGCAATCTCCATTAGCTTTTCATCAGGGTAATTATGTAATGCCGCGCATGCAATTACGGTATCATCACGGACTAATACTTTATAATCATTGATATCAGCCTCAATTTTTTCCCGTGATCGTTTTATTAATATGCCTTGTTCCTGCAACGGAAGAAGTAATTCATAGATACCGCCTACGTCGCTTACCGTCGCCTGACGGGCCATATCGAAAGGTGCACTACTGAGAAGCGTACCAATACCATCGCGGGTAAACAGCTCTTGCAAAACACCACCTTCGATATTCTTATCAATAAAATGCACACGTTTAACACCTGCCTCACAGGCCTTAATACCAAGTGCCAATGCCGTTACATGTGTGTCATCAATATTATTACTATATGCCGTACCTAATTTTTCTTTTGCCTGTTCACAGGTTAGTTGCCTGGTGATTTCTTCATTTTCACCTTCTAATTCTTCAGCAAGACTGAGCATGATCAATTTATCAGCATTAAGGTGAATCGCTACCTGTGAAGCAACGTCTATGGAACTCAAATTAAATATTTCACCTGTCGATGAATAACCCAATGGTGTAATCAAAACAATTTCTCCAGTATCCAGTCGTTTACTAATCGTGTCTTTCTCTACACTTCTGACTCTGCCAGTTAATTTAAAATCAACACCATTGACTACGCCATAAGGTCTTCCAGTCACATAATTACCTGAAGTGACCTTGATGTCCGATTGTGCCATCGAAGAATTGGGTAATCCCATTGACAATAACGCTTCAATCTGAATTTTGACTTCACCGACGGCCTGGATAACGCTACTGATTGATGCTTCATCAGTAACACGTAAAGCTTCAAAATATTCCGGTGTAATACTTCTTTCTTTTAATAACGCATCTATCTGCGGCCTGACACCAAAGACAATGACAAGTTTAATACCGAGACTATTTAATAACGCCAGGTCGTGTATTAAATGAGGGAAATTATCTGAAGCAATAACATCACCGCCAATCTGTAAAACAAACGTTTTACCATAATGGTCCCGAATGTAAGGTGCCGCTCCCCGGAATAACTCAACAAAAGTTGATTCATTAGTCATTATCTTGATCCACAAAAATACGTCAGCATGCTTGAAAGAATACTAACCATTGGTTCAATTCGATCTATTTGTAAATATTCGTTGGGTTGATGTGCTACATCGATATCGCCGGGGCCAAGGATAACTGTTTCTGAGCCAATGTCATTAAAATATGGCCCTTCTGTAGTAAACGCGACTGAACTCGCTTTTTCTCCGGTAAATTTTTCACTCATCTTTACAATTTCACTATCACTCGGTGTTTGCATTGCAGGCGTACCATCAAAGCTGGAATTAAATTCAACCTGCAAATTACTACCTGCTATTGCATCTTCAACAACCTGACGCAGTTCCTGTTTTAATGCGTTTAAATCCATTCCAGGTAACATCCTTAGATCAATAGAGAGTTCGCAGTTTGCACAGATTCGATTTGGACTGTCGCCACCTTGTATTCGTCCAAGGTTTAGTGTCGGTACAGGGATATTAAAGTCTTCGTTTATATTGCTTGCCTGTAAATCGTTACGCCAAACACGTAACGCATTGATCACGTCGTTCATTCCTTCAAGCGCGCTATTACCCAATGATGGATCACTGGAATGTCCTGACTGTCCTTGCACGTAAATCGTTTCGATAATAATACCTTTATGCGTATATCTGGGTACAAGCCCTGTCGGTTCGCCAATAATGCAATAACGGCCTAATGATTTTCCTGCATTATGAATTGCACATGCACCTGACATGGTGCTCTCTTCATCGGCAGTGGCAACGACCGTAAGCGGATGGTCAAATTCAACACCAGATAATCTCTCCAATGCTTCAAATACAATTGGAAAAAAACACTTCATATCGGCCGTACCAAGACCATAATAATTGCCATTACGCTTTGTCAGCTGAAAGGGATCCGTGTCCCATCCTTTCTCATCGTAAGGGACGGTATCGGTATGACCCGAAAGAACCAGACCATCACTTCCTTTTCCTCGTCGCGCAACCAGGTTACATTTTTCCGGATTATCGTTAATTATCGTGACGTCACAATCGAAACCCAGTGCCTCGAGATGATTAGCAAGGGTATCAACCACAGCACGATTACTCTGATCATGTTTCGGATCGATACTGCTGACCGAAGGTAAACGGATCAGCTCGGCAAAACAGTCTTCAAATTCCGGTGTTTTTCTCATAAATATTCTTTACTGATACGACTGACATTGTTATTAAGCTCATGTATTCTAACGCACCTTTTTTATACTTAGCGAATATGATGTATCGATATAGGGTAATTTTAAATGAGTCATAAGTTGAATAAGTACAGTTCTCGCATCACCGAACCAAAATCCCAGGGCGCATCACAGGCCATGCTTTATGGAACCGGCCTGACCAGGGAAGACATGGACAAGGCCCAGGTGGGTATCTCAAGTGTTTGGTATGAAGGTAATACCTGCAACATGCATTTACTCGATCTTGCCGAAAAGGTAAAGGAAGGTGTTATTGCTGCCGGATTAGTTGGCTTACGTTTCAATACTGTTGGTGTCAGTGATGGTATCTCAATGGGTACGGACGGTATGAGCTTCTCATTACAATCACGGGACCTGATTGCTGACTCAATAGAAACAGTGATGTGCGCACAATGGTATGACGCCAATATCTCATTACCCGGTTGTGATAAAAATATGCCGGGTTGTTTAATTGCTATGGGCAGATTGAACCGGCCTTCAATCATGATCTATGGCGGAACTATAAAACCCGGTCATTGTGACAATAAAAAGCTGGATGTCATTTCCGCCTTTCAAAGTTATGGCGAATATATCTCTGGCAGTATTGATGATGAAACGCGTCTGGAAATTGTTAGAAACTCCTGTCCTGGCGCCGGTGCCTGTGGCGGAATGTATACGGCAAATACCATGGCTTCTGCCATTGAAGCAATGGGTATGAGTTTACCTTACAGTTCATCCACACCGGCAGTCGATCCACAAAAACTCGAAGAATGTTTTAATGCTGGCAAAGCAATTAAATATCTTTTAGAGAATGATATAAAACCCTGTGACATCATGACGCGCGATGCGTTCGAAAATGCAATAGTACTCGTTACAGCCTTAGGTGGATCAACCAATGCCGTATTACACCTGATTGCGATGGCGCGTTCGGTTAACATCGATCTTACCATTGATGACTTTCAGGCAGTCAGTGATCGCATTCCTTACCTGGCTGATCTAAAACCCAGTGGCAAATATGTCATGGAAGATTTACATCTTGTTGGTGGAACACCGGCTGTTTTAAAATTCCTGTTAGATAATGATCTTATTAATGGCGATTGTTTAACTGTAACGGGTAAAACGTTAAAAGAAAATCTTGCTGACTTACCGGGTCTTAAAGAAGGACAAGACATTATCGCGCCATTAGATAAGCCATTAAAAGATACAGGTCATATCCGTATCTTGAAAGGTAATCTCGCACCCGATGGTGCTGTTGCAAAGATTACAGGTAAAGAAGGTCTTGTTTTTACCGGTCCTGCAAAAGTCTATGACTCTGAAGAAGACATGTTAAAGGCATTGGAAGAGAACAAGATTGAAAAAGGTGATGTCATTATTATTCGTTATGAAGGACCGAAAGGCGGGCCTGGTATGCCCGAGATGTTGACACCGACATCTGCGATTATGGGTGCTGGTCTCGGACAGGATGTCGCGATGATCACAGATGGCCGTTTCTCGGGAGGTTCACATGGATTTATCATTGGCCATGTCGTACCTGAAGCTCAGGCAGGTGGTCCTATCGCATTGGTCCAGGATGGTGATGTTGTCACTATTAATGCTGAAACAAATGAAATACGTGTTGATGTTGCAGATGATGAACTGGCGTCAAGAAAATCCAAATGGACGATGCCACCTTATAAATCAGATCGTGGCACCCTGTATAAATATATAAAGAATGTGAAGACCGCTTCTGAAGGTTGTGTGACTGACGAATAATTTAAAAACCTGGTTAATACTTTCTCAAAATATTGTCGTTAAGCTAAGACACTCTTCAAATTATTGCTAATAGTGTGTTACTTTCAACATATGTAATTATTCAATCTCTGTATTTAAAACTGTGACAGCGGTCACACTATAAAACAAATAAGTGTGCGCTGGATAACAAAATAAATACACATTTAGATACTGCTTATGAGATTGGCATCCAAGTTGCGGTGACACTAATCAGTTTTTTCACTTTTTAATATTGATACAAATATATTGAACAATACTTAGACGCCTGAATATTATCGTGTGGAGTTAGATGGAAACAGAAATTCGTAAAATCTTGATTATTGATGATAATGATGATTATCGGAAACTGTTACTAACGCACTTAAATAATTTATTTCCCAATACTGATATTAAAGAATACGATATTCTCAAACACGGGTTACCCCCACCTAAATTCGATTGGGAAAAATTCGATGTATTAATCCTGGATTACTATTTAGGTGATGATGAAACAGGATTGGACTGGTTCAGGAAATATAAGAAATCAGTATATTTTCCTGCTACCGTGATTATAACCGGGATGCATGATGAAGATACTGCAGCATTAGTCCTGAAATCCGGCGTTCATCATTATCTAAATAAAAAACAACTTACCAAAAATGGAATGTATGAAGCTATTGAAAAGGCATTAGCAGTTCGTGCATCACTCGTTGCAGAATATAATAATCAGATTAATCTGGAATATGATTTTGATACCTTTTTAACCGGGTATTTAATCAGGATTGAAGAACGACTGACAATTGAGATCCTAAGAGATGCAAAAAGAACTGGTCGTCCACCGGACAGATGCTTGATTGATACAGAAATAGAACGGGAACGTCAGGACATCCTGAATTTAAATGATGACCCAACTATCCAGGAAGCTAAAATAGCTCTTTTGGAAATAGCTACCGAGCATATCAGGAATAAATCGTGGTAATTATAAAATATAATGTTTCTGTTTGGGTCGAAAGCTGTGATATTACAATAAACATTAACTCATCGTAATTCGATATTTTTTTACTTAATGATTTTATCTATCTAGTTACGGAGTCCCTGCGGAAATTTCAACATAATTTTGATAGACCCATACAAATGCATCATAACCAACAATTACTAATATCGTCATTATTAATGCAAGAGTTAATGTGAAATATAAAAAATTGATTAACTCGTTATCATGTTTATTACTGGTTTCTTTTTTCATAATAATTTCTTTAGTATTTAAATTGAAAGAATGCCCAAAAATTTGATTTGTCTGCACTCTGTGATGCGTTCCTGGCCACGTTTGTAGCATTAGTATCTGCATCATAGTTTGCGTACTTGAGGCCCAGGGTATATCGTTTCTT
>JANQJZ010000032.1 GCA_028281365.1 Gammaproteobacteria bacterium
CAAAAGACCTGAATGAAGCAGTCAAGATTTTAGCCAGGCTTGCACCCGGGCAAAGTGTCGTGACTGAGAAAGGTGTGTGGTTAAGCCACGACTGGGTAATTGTTAATAATTCCAGTGATGAAAATGATAGTGTTTTACATCGTGAACAGGAAATTAGTGATTTAAAAACCAGGATTTCCAAATATGAGACTGATATAAAATCGATCGAATCTGAATTAAGAAACACTGAACAGGAAATTGAGCAGGCAGAGGCTGAATTAACTGAAAGTCAGGGGACATTAACTTCAGAACAGAACGAGATAGCTGAAATACGTGCCGGACTTGCATCTGCTCAAACCGAGACGGAACAATTTAATCTACGACAGCAACAGTTACTTGAAGAAGTAGATACTATTGTTGAACAGACTGAATCAGATAAAGCCGAAATTAATTCCATTAAACAGCGAATTACCCATTTGCAAGGTGATAAAGTTAAACTGGAAAAGCAGCGTGACAAATTAGCGGAAACAAAAGAAAACCATAGACAGTCACTTAGTAAGGCCAGACAAAGCTGGCAAAATACTCATGAAGAAAGTCATGGTATTGCATTGAAACTTGAATCATATAGTTCAAAACGCGCCTCATATGAACAGGCAATCAAACGGAATGATATTCATATCTCGCATTTAACAACAAGAAAATCGGAGCTTGAGAAAAATCTTGAAGAAAATCAGGCGCCGATAAAATCTATTCAGGAAAATATTGAAATATATTTAAAAGAGAAAGTCGTTGCTGAAAAGAATCTCGCTGACGCAAGAACAACAGTTCAAAAAATTGAAAATGAATTGCGTGATACTGAACAGTCCCGTCACAAACTTGAACAGGACCTGGAAGGGTACAGATCACAACTTGAAAAGGCCAGACTTGGTGTAAATAGTTGCCAGGTGAAACTAGAAACTGTTGAAGAACAATTAGCAGCTATAGATAAAAAGGCGGTAGATATATTGGCAAGTCTGGATGAACAGGCGAGTCAGGAAGACTGGACTAAAAAACTTGAATCATTGTCACGCAAAATACAACGTCTGGGCCCCATAAATCTTGCTGCTATCGATGAATATAGTCAAAGTGCCGAACGTAAAACCTATTTGGATAGCCAATATAAAGATTTAACTGAAGCTTTAACAACCCTGGAAAATGCTATTCGAAAGATCGATAAGGAAACCAGAACAAGGTTTAAAGAAACATTCGATGAACTTAATACCAATATAAAAGAAATGTTTCCTAAACTTTTTGGCGGCGGTCACGCATACCTTGAAATGACAGGAGAAGATTTACTACAAACTGGTGTTGCGATTATGGCCAGACCCCCGGGGAAGAAAAATAGTAATATCCACCTGTTATCCGGTGGTGAAAAAGCATTATGTGCAGTTGCCCTTGTTTTTGCGATATTCAAGTTAAATCCAGCGCCATTTTGTATATTAGATGAGGTCGATGCGCCACTTGATGACACAAATGTAGGTCGTTTTAGTGAATTGCTTAAATCCATGTCCGATGATGTGCAATTTGTATTTATTACACATAATAAAATTACGATGGAAATTGCACATCAACTCCTTGGTGTTACGATGCATGAAGCTGGCGTTTCCCGCCTGGTTTCTGTTGATATGGATGAGGCAGTGGAGATGGCAGCAACTGCCTGACAACCGAAGCAATATCTTATTCAGGCATTATGTCTGTATCCCGTTGTTATTTTATTTTTCAATGTGAATATACAGGGAGTTCCTGGCACTAATGGAAAACCTGCGCATAATTTTATTAATTATTGGTTGTATCTTCGTTCTTGGGCTCTATTTTTGGGAAGTTTTTTTAAAAAAAGAAGCTCGTAAAAATAGTGATATTCTTGATGCGATTGATGACTTACCAGGTACGGGAAGTATAGAAGAAATATCGGCCCCGGCAATTAAACAGGGAAATTCTGAAGAAGAACAACAGTTATCCTATGCTGATCTGGGCAGCTTATTAACGAAATCCCGTGATAATCTTGTTGATTATTCAGAAAAGTCTATTGATAAGATAAATGTGGAAGAAACAAATAACGCAGATCCATTTGAAAAAGAGTTGCCTCTTCATATGAGTGTTAAAGACTATGAATCGAGTATTTCAAATGAAAATAATCATGATGTTCTTTCAACAGTTGAAAGCGAAAGCATTTCGGATGAAACCGAACAAGATATTGAAAATGATTTGCCTGAAGAAAACTATAACACCGGGTCAGACATAGATGAAGAAACAGAAAAAGAAATTCCGGAAAATAATCAGCTAAGCGAAGATATACTCGTATTGTATATAACGAGTCGTAAACATAAGGAATTTAACGGTTTATTAATCAGTAAAGCTGCGGATGAAGTAGGTATGATCTTCGGGCATATGAATATTTTTCATCATTTTGGCCCGGGAAAATTACATTCAGGTCAACCACTTTTTAGTATGGCTAATATGTATGAACCAGGTTCTTTTGATCTTGGAAAAATGGCTGATTTAAAAACAAAAGGCATAACACTATTCATGTACTCTCCGGCATCAATTGATCCGGGTGTTGTCTTTGAATTATTCCTGAATACTTCGCAAAGAATAGCCGAGATACTAGACGGGGAAGTCCTGACAGTAAAAAATGAACCTTTAAATAAGGAAACAATTAAATCTTTAAGAGAAAAAGCAGAATCATTTTCAGTGTTCTGAATTACTGAATTAATTTAATGAACGTTAAACAAGCAGAAAAGCGCGTTACAGAATTACGTAATTTAATAAACAAACATAATTATCAATATTATGTACTTGATGATCCGGTTGTCCCTGATGCTGAATATGATCGATTAATGTCAGAACTTGTTCAACTCGAAGAGGAATATCCTGAACTTATTGCATCTGACTCTCCAACACAGCGGGTAGGGGCAAAACCACTATCTGAATTTAAGGAGATAAAACATACTGTTCCAATGTTATCTCTGGGTAACGCATTTAATGAAGAAGAGATGCAGGCATTCAATAAGCGAATAAGTGAAAAGCTGGGAACCGATGAGGTTATCTATTCAGCTGAAACCAAGCTTGATGGCCTGGCCGTAAGTATTATTTACAAGGAAGGAAAACTTTTTGTGGCCGCAACCCGTGGTGATGGCAATGTAGGAGAGGATATTACTTTAAATGTCAGGACGATTCAGTCTGTGCCACTCGTTCTATTAGGCAATGATATGCCTGAGTATCTTGAAGTTCGTGGTGAAGTATTTATGACACATAAAGGATTTGAAGTCTTAAATAAAAAACAAAAAGAAAAAGAAGAGAAGTTATTTGCAAATCCGCGTAACGCAGCCGCAGGTAGTTTACGCCAACTTGATGCGCGCTTGACTGCAGAACGACCTCTTTCATTCTATGCATATGGAGTAGGTGAATATAAAGGAAAAGTAAAGTTACAAAAACATATACAGACATTAGATCTATTAAAAAAATGGGGTTTGCCTGTTGCGCCGGAAACCAGTGAAGTTAATGGGCTAAATGCCTGTTTTGATTATTACAAAAGAATAGGGGAACGACGTAACCATCTTGCCTATGAAATAGACGGGGTGGTTTTTAAAGTAAATGATCTCGATCAACAACAGGAGTTAGGTTTTGTATCACGCGCACCAAGATGGGCCATTGCCTATAAATTTCCTCCGGTAGAGGAGATTACACAATTGCTTGATATAGAAATACAGGTTGGACGTACCGGTGCATTAACTCCGGTAGCACGGCTTGCACCTGTTAAAGTTGCAGGTGTAACAATCACAAATGCAACCTTACATAATCTTGATGAAATCAAGCGTAAAGATGTTCGTATAGGAGATTGGGTTTATATACGGCGTGCCGGTGATGTAATACCTGAAGTGGTGCGGGTTATAAAAGAAAAGCGAGGCAAAGTAATAAAATTTGAAATGCCGTCAGAGTGTCCTGTCTGTGGTTCTGATGTTGAAAGAATAGATGGTGAGGCTGTATATCGTTGTATGGGTGGATTGTCTTGTTCAGCTCAAAACATCCAGTCGATCATTCATTTTGCTTCACGGAAAGCAATGAATATTGATGGTCTGGGTGAAAAATTAATTATTCAGTTGATTGAATCAAATCTGGTAAATAATGTTGCCGATCTTTATCAACTCAAACATGAACAACTGGCTGAATTGGATCGAATGGGAACCAAGTCAGCAGAGAATATACTGCAAGCTTTAAATAAAAGTCGTTCTACTACATTTGAACGGTTTATCTACGCTTTAGGTATACGTGAAGTAGGTGAAGCAACTGCGCGATCACTGGCAAGACATTTTAAGGCGCTCGAAAAGTTACAGTATGCACAGGCCGAAGAGCTTGAAACAATTTCTGATATTGGACCGATAGTAGCACATAATATTTATAGTTTTTTTCAACAAAAACATAATCTGGAAATTATTCAGCGTTTATTAGATGCAAAAATAACATGGGATGATATTGATGTTGATGATTTAAGTAATGAATATGCAGGAATGTCGTTTGTGTTAACCGGTAGTTTACAATCAATGTCCCGTGAGGAAGCCAAACAAAAACTGTTAAATTTAGGTGCGAAAGTCAGTGGCAGTGTTTCAAGGAACACCAGCTACCTGGTTTATGGTGAAAACCCTGGTAGTAAATTTGATAAGGCATCAGCCCTGAATATTCCTACGATTACGGAGGACGCGTTTTTGGAAATGATCGGTGAAAGCAAATAGACTATTCTGAATTATCTTCAGCAACTACCTGGTTTCTACCGCTTTCTTTTGCCTTGTAAAGAAGTTTATCTGCACGTTCAGTCAATATAGAGGCATTGTCTCCTTGTCTAAGTTCTGACAGCCCAATGGATACAGATATTTTGAGATTAATATTATTATAATCAAAGTCCATTTCTTCTACGCTTGTACGAACTCGTTCCGCTAATAATTTTGCACCTTCTATATTAGTATTTCTGAGTATAATGGAAAATTCTTCACCACCGTAACGAAATACGGTATCACTTCGTCGCATACAGTCTATCATGCAATCTGCAAAACTTTTTAGTACAGCATCACCGACTATATGTCCGTAGTTATCATTAATTTTCTTGAAGTGATCCAGATCAAGCATCATTAATGACAAGGTATAATTGTGTCGAATAGCCAGTTCCACTTCCTGTTCTATAGATTTATCAAATGCGGCACGATTATTTAAACCTGTGAGAGGGTCAATATATGCCTTATCAACAGCCTGTTTATATAACAATGCATTTCTAAGAGGATATATTAATGATGAAATTAGACTTTCTATCTTGTGCAGTTCTGACTCAAGAAATTTAGTGTTTCTTGAAACTGTCAGTTCACCCATTTTCTTTCCAAATAACACTAAACGATAAGTTGTATTATGTAAGCCAGGTTTTCCCGTTTCAAATTTAATATTTTCGTCCTGGTTCAAATAGACAAGATTGTCATGAGGGACAATGGCAGCCATTTCATCATCGAATAATTCGATTAATTTTTCTATATCCAGTGTGCTTTGTAACACGCTCATAACATGAATCGACATATTGCTTACGTCGGTCATGTTTTCCGGGTAAGAAACCATTAAGCGCGAATTCTGTATACCCGGGGAGTCAGTGATATCAGTTATATCTGCCATTTGTTTTGTCGGTGTTTTCATAAAATAGTTACATCGTCTTATATATGATGACTTTGATGCAAATCAAGTGCCAAATAAAGCTAGTACAAAATATAATATTTATCAATATAGTATATAGGTTTTATATGTAATAGCATCAATAA
>JANQJZ010000034.1 GCA_028281365.1 Gammaproteobacteria bacterium
TTCCGTGGTTCGCGTAAGAGCACACCATTTGCTGCTCAGATAGCGTCACAAAAAGCAGGTGAAGTTGCCAGGGAATTTGGTATGCAAAACCTGGAAGTCTTTGTTAAAGGTCCGGGACCGGGTCGTGAGTCTGCAGTTCGTGCGCTTAATTCAATCGGTTTCAAAATTACAAATATAACTGATGTGACTCCGATTCCACACAACGGGTGTCGTCCACCCAAGAAACGCCGGGTTTAATTCAGGAGTTTTAATATGGCACGTTATCTAGGACCAAAATGTAAACTCAGTCGGCGCGAAGGGACTGACCTCTTATTAAAAAGTCGTGCAAGACCTATCGAATCAAAATGCCAAATCGATAAGACACCTGGCATTCAAGGTAGCCGTCCAAAAAGGATGTCAGACTATGCCTTGCAATTAAGGGAAAAACAAAAATTACGTCGAATCTATGGTATTTTGGAGAAGCAATTCCGTATTTACTATAAAGAAGCCGCACGACGTAAAGGTTCAACTGGTGAGAATCTGTTACAGATTCTCGAATGTCGATTAGACAATGTTGTTTACCGCATGGGTTTTGGATCGACACGAAGTGAAGCACGTCAATTGGTAAGTCACAAATCAGTATTGGTAAATGGTGAGTCTGTTAACATTCCTTCATATCAGGTACAAGCAAGTGACACGATAGCCATTCGTGAAAAAAGTAAAAAGCAATTACGCATCCAGGATGCACTTAACGTTGCAGAACAATATGGTTTCCCGGAATGGGTAGATGTGAATACCAAAAATATGGAAGGCGTGTTTAAGTCAGTTCCGGAGAGAAGTGAACTGCCATCAGAAATTAACGAACAACTCGTTGTAGAACTTTACTCCAAGTAATCAACGTCTGGAGGAATATCAGTATGTCATCGACATTTAGTGAAATATTAAAGCCAAGAAGGGTAGATGTAGAACCTATCAGTAATACCTCTGCAAAGATTACTATTGAACCCCTGAATCGAGGTTTTGGCCATACATTAGGAAATGCATTACGTCGTGTATTGTTATCTTCAATGCCGGGTTGTGCTGTTGTAGAAGCGGAGATTGAAGGTGTATTACATGAATACACAACTATTGAAGGTGTACAGGAAGATGTAACCGATATTCTTCTTAATTTGAAAGGTCTTGCAATAATGATGCATGCCAAGGACGAAGCGACTCTGACATTAAAGAAAAGTGGTCCGGGTGAAGTCTATGCGAGAGACATTACTGTTGATCATGATGTGGAGATCGCAAATCCGGATCACTTGATTGCCAATTTAACCAAAGCCGGCGAATTAAATATCGTTATGAAGGTCGTTCGCGGTCGCGGTTATAAACCTGTCGTGATTGGCGGAACTGACGAAGTTGAACAAACTATTGGTCAATTAAAACTTGATGCATCATTTAGTCCAATCAAACGTGTATCTTATGAAGTACAAAGTGCACGTGTTGAACAGCGCACTGACCTGGATAAACTGGTACTGGAGATTGAAACAAATGGCACGATTGACCCGGAAGACGCAATAAGGGAATCTGCAACAATTCTAAGAAGTCAACTTTCCGTATTCGTTGATCTTGAAGCTGAAGAAGCAATCGAGGCAAGTCAAAGTAATGAGCCTGAAATCGATCCAATCTTGTTACGTCCGGTTGATGATCTTGAATTAACGGTTCGTTCAGCAAACTGTTTGAAGGCAGAAAGTATTTATTACATTGGTGATCTAATTCAACGTACCGAAGTTGAATTATTAAAAACACCGAACCTGGGTAAGAAATCATTAACAGAAATTAAGGATGTCCTTGCATCACGTAGCTTGTCATTGGGTATGCGCCTGGAAAACTGGCCACCCGCAGGCTTGGATACAAAAGAATCAGCATCCGCTTAATAAGGTAAGTAAGAGAGAAGAGCAATGCGTCATCGTGAAAGTGGACGAAAACTAAACCGCAATAGTTCGCATCGTAAAGCGATGTTTCGAAACATGGCGGTATCGTTAATGGAACATGAAATGATTAAAACAACCTTGCCCAAGGCAAAGGAATTACGTCGTGTCGCAGAACCATTAATCACTATGGCGAAGAATGATAACGTAGCCAACAGGCGTCTGGCATTTGCACGTTTACGTGACCGCGACACGGTAACCAAGCTATTTAATGAACTGGGACCAAGATATAAGGAAAGGCCCGGCGGTTACTTAAGGATTTTAAAATGTGGGGTAAGAGTAGGGGATAAAGCACCAATGGCGATTGTAGAATTAGTTGATCGCCCGCAAGATAATGAGGCTGTCACGGAAGCCGAAGAACAAGCATAACAATAATAATAAGCTTGTACATTTGAAGCCGAGTTAATTCTCGGCTTTTTTCTTTTATCTCCATGGATGGAGTGTCATGATTCTTGTTCCAGACATATCATAAGCGCTTACATCCATGTAAGCGATGTCGCGAGAGGGCACGACTGCATGGATGCAGGAGTTAGAACGAATCAGGAGACAGAGTCGAGGATGCCCGGAGCGACCCTGTCCGCGATTCCGTTCCTTAAAGATGTCGCGCCTCGCTTACAAGAAAAATCTGCTCCTCAAAAGATTGAAATGTTAAATATCTATTGCTTCAAATGAATCTCTTGCCTAAATTGGTTGGATGATATTTCTATTCACAGACTATGGCATAGAAGGGCCTTATATCGGTCAGGTTGAGACTGTTATTCATCAATTAGCACCGAATGAAAAGGTAATTAATCTGATTGCGGATGCACCTCGTAATAAACCTAAAGAAAGTGCTTATTTACTGGCTTCATTGATATCCGGTATTCCCGAGGGTTCTATTATCTTTAGCGTTGTTGATCCCGGCGTAGGTTCAGATGAAGATAAACCTGTCATATTAAAAATAGATGGGCGTTGGTTTGTTGGTGCTGATAACGGCTTGTTCGATATCGTTGCCAGGCAAGCGAAAGCAATAGAAGCCTGGGAAATTACCTGGAAGCCGGAAAAATTATCCAAAAGCTTTCACGGACGTGATCTTTATGCACCCATCTGTGCGATGATTGCCAATCAGGATGAAATTAAAAAAGAAGAGTATGAATGGATAGATAAACATCAATGGCCAGATGATCTGAATGAGATTATTTATATCGATCACTTCGGTAATTGTATGACAGGTATTCGTGCCAAATCTGTTGATAAACAGCTGGTATTACGTATTAAACATCAGGATGTTATCAATGCAGATACATTTTCTGATGTGAAACAGGGAAGAGCTTTATGGTATGAAAATTCCAATGGGATGATAGAAATTGCCGTGAACCAGGGAACTGCTGAAGACGATCTTCAATTAAAAATAGGCAGTCATATATTACTTTCAACCTAAATATTTAATGACTGTCAGCAACCAGCCAGAAGTGGACATTATAATATCATTTATGTTTTTATGGAGGACTCATAGAAAGAACTACTATCCCAAGAATAAATAATAAAACAGTAGAAACAAAACTTGAAAATAAAAATAAAACTATAAATGTACCAGCCTTACTCATGTCCGGATTATCTTTCGCCTTCTTAGTAGTACCAACACTAGCTAAAACTAATCCTAAAATAACACCACCGATTATTGAAAAACCTGCTAATACAATTCCCATTTTGTTTCCTTATGTAATGTCCGTTTTGGGTCGTTAGTTGACAGTTTAGTTCAACTATTTAGTTTTTGTTTTAGCAATTCATTGACCTGTTTCGGGTTGGCCTTGCCTTGTGATTGTTTCATGACTTGCCCAACAAAATAGCCAATGAGTTTACCCTGTTTTTCTGGAGGGCTTTCCTGGTATTGTTTTACCTGGTCAGGACTATTTGCAATTACATCATCCACCAGTTTTTCAATTGCACTGGTATCGGTTACTTGTTTCAGTCCTTTGTTTTCGATGATGCTATCTGCATCACCTTCTCCATTCCACATCGCTTCGAATACTTGTTTTGCGATTTTTCCTGAGATGGTGTTGTCTTGAATGCGCTTAATCATGCTTCCTAACATCTCTGCAGTGACCGGACTGTCTGTTATATCCATATTTTCTTTATTTAGGTTTGCCGTGAGTTCGCCGGTTATCCAGTTAGCGCTGAGTTTAGTTTCACCGCCTGCCGCGTCAACACAAGCTTCGAAAAAATCCGCTATTTCTTTTTGTGAGGTTAGTAACGTTGCATCATCATCAGAAAGTTTAAACGATTCGATAAAACGTTGTTTCTTTGCATCAGGGAGTTCCGGTAAATGACTTTTTATTTCATCAATCAAACTTTGTTCTATTTGAACAGGTAACAGATCCGGGTCCGGGAAGTAACGATAGTCATTCGCTTCTTCCTTGCTACGCATGGAACGTGTTTCATTTTTATTCGGATCATAGAGTCGTGTTTCCTGAACGATTTCACTACCCTCTTCCAGCACATCGATCTGTCGTTCTATTTCATAATTAATAGCTTGTTCAACAAACCGAAATGAATTGATGTTTTTTAATTCAGTACGTGTTCCAAATTCGTCTTGTCCTTTTGGTCGAACAGATACATTCGCATCACAACGAAATGAACCTTCCTGCATATTGCCATCACTGATTTCAAGGTATCGAACAATCGAGTGGATTTTTTTCATATAAGCAACAGCTTCTTTTGCGTTACGCATGTCGGGCTCGGATACTATTTCGAGTAACGGTGTTCCTGCACGGTTTAGATCAATCCCTGTCAGCTTACCAAAGCCTTCATGCATAGACTTTCCAGCATCTTCTTCGAGGTGTGCACGTGTTACACCGATGGTTTTACTTGAGCCATCTTCTAATTGAATATCGATATGGCCTTTACTCACAATTGGTAATTCAAACTGGCTAATCTGGTAACCCTTTGGCAGGTCAGGATAGAAGTAATTTTTACGGGCAAAGATAGAGCGTTCAGGAATTTCAGCTTCAATCGCCAGGCCGAATTTAATTGCCATTTGAATTGCCTGTTCGTTAATGACGGGTAAGACACCGGGAAGACCTAAATCTACTGCACAGGCCTGCACATTCGGCTCAGCACCGTAAGCGGTTGCTGCACCTGAAAAAATCTTACTTTCAGTTGCAAGCTGAGTATGGATTTCCAGGCCGATGACAGTTTCCCATTCCATTATTTATACTCCTTTGGAACTTGTTTATGCCAGTCCGTTACCTGTTGATATTGATGTGCAATATTAAGTAGACGTGATTCTTCGAAGTAGTTTCCGATTAATTGCATTCCGACAGGTAAGTTTTCAATAAAACCAGCCGGGACAGAAATAGCAGGAAGGCCGGCAAGATTAACTGAAACAGTATAGATGTCGGATAAATACATACTGACGGGATCATTCAACTTTTCGTTTAACTTGAACGCGGTTCCAGTTGCCGTTGGTCCGGCAATGACATCGACATCTTTAAAGGCATTCTGAAAATCGTCACGAATCAAGTGACGAATTTGTTGTGCTTTTAAATAATAAGCATCGTAATAACCTGCTGATAAAACATAAGTCCCAATCATGATGCGACGTTTAACTTCTTTACCGAAACCTTCACCACGACTTCGACAATATAGATCAGGTAAATCTTTTGGTTCTTCACAACGGTAGCCAAAACGGACACCATCAAAACGTGAAAGGTTTGATGAACACTCTGCTGGTGCAACAACATAGTAAGCAGGAATTGATAAATCGGTATTTGGAAGTTCTATTTCTTTGCAGCTTGCACCCAGTTTTTCCAGTTCTTTAATTCCGTCTTCTATAATTTTTGCGATATTGCTATCCAACCCTTCACCAAAATATTCTTTTGGTAAACCTATTTTTAAACCTTCTATAGAATCATTTAATCTGAATGTGTAATCATCAACCGGATGTTCTGCAGAAGTTGAATCCCGTTTATCAAAACCTGCAATCACATTCATTATTAATGCTGCATCCTCCGCTGTTTGTGTCATGGGTCCGCCTTGATCCAGACTGGAGGCAAAGGCGATCATGCCATAGCGGGAAACCCTGCCATAAGTTGGTTTCAGGCCAGTAATACCACAAAGTGACGCAGGTTGCCGTATTGATCCACCCGTGTCAGTACCCGTTGCGGCCGGACATAAACGTGCGGCTACAGCGCTGGCTGAACCACCGGATGATCCGCCCGGCACATGATCACTATCCCATGGGTTTTTAACAGGACCATAAAAACTGGTTTCGTTCGATGATCCCATTGCAAACTCATCCATGTTTGTTTTGCCGAGCATCACCATGCCAGCATCATTCATCTTTTCAACGACCGTCGCATCATAGGGTGCAATAAAGTTATCCAGCATCTTTGATCCGCAGGAGGTTTTAATGCCATTAGTACAAAAAATATCTTTATGTGCGAAAGGTATACCAGTTAAATCAGTATTTTTACCTTCAGCAATTTTTTTATCTGCTGTTCTTGCATTTTCAAGTGCTACATCTTCATTGATTGTAATAAAACAATTTAATGCCTCATTAAAATTTTTACACCGATCAAGATATAGCTGGGTTAGTTCCTCACTGCTCACCTTTTTTTCTTTTAAGGCAGTTGATAATTGTGTCAATGTCGATTGATGCATGTTACCTGTTATTAATTATGTTGAATTTATAAAGTTAAATTATTTTTTAAATAGTTATTCGATCACTTTTGGAACGAGATAACATCCATCTTCAGTTAATGGTGCATGTTTTTGAAAATGATCACGTTGATTGGTTTCAGTAACATTGTCACTTCGTAACCTTGCAACCAGATCAAGTGGGTGTGCGATAGGTGAAACGCCTTTTGTATCGACAGAGTTCATGCGATCGACCAGGTCGAGTATATTCGACAATTCATCGCTGTAATTTGGAATATCCTGCTCATCGATGGATAAACGTGCCAACCAGGCAATTTTTTGCACTTCTGATTTATCGAGGGACATAAACTAGCCGTTCTTATTTATTGAAAAAGTAGGAATTTATCATATTCCATTGCTTGCCCAAAGCCCCGCCCATTGCTAAAGTTACGCTTTTTAAATACAGGTGATCTGACCGGGAATCAGGGTCGCTAATGTACAACAAAAATTTGAATTTAGAAGAATTCCGCGCACGGCAGACGCTACACATTCTTTCCATAAAAAATAATCTGTCATATTTTATCTAACTAACTGGTTTACTTGATGTTTAATCGAATTAGAGGACTTTTTTCAAACGATTTATCCATAGATTTGGGGACAGCAAATACGCTGATATACGTCCGCGGTAAAGGCATAGTTTTGAATGAACCCTCAGTTGTTGCAATTCGCAAAGACGGGGACACAATTAATGCAAAATCCATCAGGGCGGTTGGTGCTGAAGCCAAAAGAATGTTGGGTCGTACACCTGGACATATCGTTGCGATCAGGCCATTGAAAGATGGTGTAATTGCCGATTTCACCGTAACGGAAAAAATGTTGCAGTATTTTATCCATAATGCACATGGTTCAACTTTATTTAAGCCCAGTCCCCGTGTTTTAGTTTGTGTTCCCTGTGGTTCTACCCAGGTTGAACGCCGGGCTATTCGTGAATCAGCCAGTGGTGCGGGTGCTCGAACAGTCCATCTAATTGAGGAACCGATGGCAGCAGCTATTGGGGCCGGTATGCCTGTCAGTGATGCACGGGGTTCTATGGTGTTGGACATTGGTGGCGGAACAACAGAAGTTGCCGTGATTTCCCTAAACGGTATTGTTTATTCTGATTCGGTTCGAATTGGTGGTGATCGTTTTGATGAAGCAATTATTAATTATGTCCGTCGTAATTACGGTAGCTTGATTGGTGATGCAACTGCCGAACGTATTAAACATGAATTAGGCTGTGCATATCCGGGAAATGAAATTCGTGAGATGGAAGTCAGAGGTCGAAATCTTGCGGAAGGTATTCCACGTAGTTTTACTTTAAACAGTAATGAAACGCTTGAAGCATTACAGGAGCCTTTAGCAGGTATTGTTGGTGCAGTTAAGAATGCATTGGAAAAAACACCACCGGAATTGGGTTCCGATGTTGCTGAAAGAGGTTTGGTCTTAACGGGTGGCGGTGCCTTATTAAGAGATTTAGACAGATTATTAATGGAGGAAACGGGACTTCCGGTGATTATTGCTGAAGATCCACTGACCTGTGTTGCGCGTGGTGGTGGACGCTATCTGGAAATGATCGACGAATTCGGTACAGATATTTTGGCAGTGGAGTAAAACAAGAACGAGGGGGGTGACATATTAACACCTTGTTTCAATCAAGTTTTTCTGCAACTATTCGTGTGGTAATTTTTATATTGTTATCTACATTATTGATGATCGTTGATTATCATCATGATCATCTTAAAAAAGTTCGCTCTGCACTTACAGTAATTGTTTATCCTTTACAGTACGTTGTTAATGTTCCTGTTGAAGCGGCAAACTGGATTTCTACTTCCTTAATGACACGTAGTCGATTACTCGAAGAAAATGAACGCCTGAAACAGGAACATCTATTATATAGTTCAAAATTACAACGTTATGAAATCCTTGAGGCAGAAAACCATCGCTTACGTCAGTTATTGGAATCATCATTCCGGCTTAATGATAAGGTTTTGGTTGCCGAATTAGTTGCGGTTGAATTACAAACTTTTCGAAGGCAAGTCGTTATAAATAAAGGAAAACGTGAAGGTGCTTATGATGGTCAGCCAATTGTTGATGCGACAGGTATTATGGGACAAATTATTCATGTTGGACCCTTTTCAAGTACGGTATTGTTAATAACAGATCCGAATCATGCCTTACCAGTACAGGTTAATCGAAATGGATTACGCGCGATTGCTGTTGGATCAGGTCAGAGCGATATGCTGTATCTTGAACATCTTCCTAATAACGCCGATATCCGCAAAGGAGATTTGATCATCTCATCAGGATTAGGGCGGCGTTTCCCAGCGGGTTATCCCGTCGGCCAAATAGAAAAAATTACACTTGATCCGGGAGAATCTTTTGCCAAGGTTATCATCAAACCCAGTGCTCAACTAAGTCAAAGTAGAGAAGTGTTGATGGTTTGGCCATATGAACATATCAATGCGTTAAATGACGAAACCAATGAGATAGCAAAACAATGATTCCAATGGAGCAACCACAACATGGTAACTGGATCATTGTAATGAGTTTTGTTGTTGCAATTATGCTTACCGCACTACCTTTACCGGATTGGGCAGTTAATTGGAGACCGTGTTGGGTTGCTATTGTTTTGATTTACTGGTGTATGGCAGTTCCTGATCGTGTAGGAATTGGTATAGGCTGGTTCCTGGGTTTAATACTGGATGTACAACAAAGTATGGTATTAGGTCAAAATGCGTTAGGGTTATCATTGCTCGCTTATCTTACTATCAAATCTTATCAACGCATGCGGGTATTTCCTTTAACACAACAGGCAGTTCTTATTTGTGTTTATTTATTATTTTACGAGTTAGTGATGCTTGTAATTTCGGGATATATGGGAAGTGCTACACGGGACTGGACATACTGGATGCCTGCATTCACCAGTATGTTATTGTGGCCGTGGCTCTTTATAATCTTGAGAGACGTACGTCGTAAATATCATATTTCCTGAGGCCTGTTATCGAAGAATGGCGAAGGAGTTCACTCTAAAAGATAATGAATTTGAATCACGTCTTATTGCCAGACGTGTTTTTTTTGCTGGTCTCATAATCCTGTTAATGGTCGCACTGATTATTTCCAGGGTATTTTATCTGACTGTTATTCAGCATGAGCATTTTACAACTCTGTCCAAGTCAAACAGGGTAAAGATTACACCGATTCCTCCTATTAGAGGACTAATATACAGTCGTGAAGGAGTGATAATAGCTGAAAACAAACCTTCCTTTAGTCTGGAAGTTATTCCCGAGCAGATCGAAGATGTCGATAGACTGATTGAACAATTAAGCAAATTAATATCGATACAAGATAGTGATATTGATCGATTTAAAAATTTACTGGGTAAAAAGCGACGATTCGAAAGCATTCCACTACGATTGAACCTGGATCAAAAAGAAGTTGCCATTTTTTCAGTGAACCGACATCGGTTTTCCGGCGTGGACGTTGTTGCCGGATTAAACCGGTTTTATCCTCTTGGCGAAGAACTAGTTCATACGATCGGTTATGTAGGACGTATTGATGAAGAGGATATAAAACAACTCGATGAGTCAAATTATAGTGGTTCTACACATGTTGGAAAATTAGGAATAGAAAAAGCTTACGAAGATATTCTGCATGGTGATGTTGGTTTTCAACAGGTCGAAGTCAATGCTCAGGGAAGAGTTATCAGAGTATTAGATCGAACTGCGCCCAGACCGGGTCAAAACCTGCATTTAACTATCGATCTTTCTTTACAACGTATTGCGATTAATGAACTAAATAACAGACGTGGTGCCATTGTTGCTATGGATCCTGCAAATGGTGATGTTCTGGCATTTGTTAGTTCTCCCGGTTACGACCCGAATAAGTTTGTTAATGGGATTGATACCAGGTCATATAGCGCATTGTTATCATCAAGAGATAAGCCACTTATCAATCGTGTTATTCAGGGAAAGTACCCGCCAGGATCAACAATCAAGCCGTTTTTGGGTCTGGTCGGTCTGGATAATGGTGTAAGAGATCTTGCTCAGGAATCCTGGTGTCCGGGCTGGTTTTCTTTAAAAGGACATGACCATCGTTATCGGGATTGGAAGAAAGGCGGCCACGGATACACCAATTTGCATAAAGCGATAACTCAGTCATGTGATGTGTTTTTTTATATTTTGGCCTATGAACTGGGAATAAATCGTATTTTTGAAGGTTTGTCATGGTTTGGGTTCGGTGAAACAACAGGCATAGATATCGATGGCGAAGCTTCGGGTTTATTGCCATCCAAAGAATGGAAGCGAAATGCATTGGGTCAAGCCTGGTATCCGGGTGAAACTTTAATCATGGGTATTGGACAGGGGTATGCATTATCAACACCAATGCAGTTAGTAAAGGCAACATCATCACTGGCAAATAAAGGCAAGATCGTTCGTCCACGTTTGGTATCAAGTACCAGTGATCCAATTAGTAATGATATAAGTTATTTAAATAGCCATATCGAAAACACTATTCAGGTAAAGAACCAGTCATATTGGGATGACATAATTACTTCAATGAAAGATGTTGTTCACGGTGTTGGTGGTACAGCATGGCGAAGCGGTTTAAATGCAAAATATAAATTCGCAGGAAAGACGGGAACTGCACAAGTCATAAGTATTGCTCAGGATAAGGAATATAAAAAAGAAGAGATTCCTGAAGAGCTTCAGGACCATGCGTTATTTATTGCATTTGCACCTGTAGAAACGCCCCGTATAGTTGTTGCAATCATTGTTGAAAATGGTGGTGGAGGTTCTAAAACAGCAGCACCAATAGCACGTAAGATGTTTGATCATTTTATGGGGAATAATAATTTAATAAGTGAAGGGTAGAATAGTTGGAAGAACGTACTATAGGACAACGCTTTCATATCGATTTTCCGCTGTTATTCGGGATTATAGTTTTATGTTCCATTGGCTTAATAATTTTATATAGTGCTGGTGGACAAAATGCTGATCTGGTTTACCGTCAGGCAATCAAGTTAACTATTGCCCTGGTTGCAATGATGATTGTGGCACAATTACCTCCGACAGAAATAGCACGATGGTCCTTGTGGTTATATATATGCGGTATCGTTTTATTGGTATTGGTTATCTTCTATGGTGATATGGGAAAAGGGGCGCAGCGCTGGCTGGATTTGAAAATATTTCGTTTCCAACCTTCAGAATTGATGAAATTATCTGTGCCAATGATGATTGCATTTTATCTGGCCGATAAATCATTACCGCCAAGATTTTTAAGAGTACTTTTGGTTTGTATCATGATCGTCATCCCTGTTGTTTTAATTGCCAAGCAACCGGATTTGGGAACGGCATTATTGGTTGCAACTGCAGGTTTTTCTGTTCTTTTTATAGCCGGAATATCATGGCGTTTGCTGTTATCTATGGGCGTACTTGCAGCTGCAGGAACGCCGGTATTATGGTATTTTATGCATGACTATCAAAAACAGCGTGTCCTCACTTTCTTAAACCCCGAGCATGATCCTTTAGGTGCTGGTTACCATACAATACAATCAAAGATTGCGATCGGGTCTGGCGGGTTTTATGGTAAGGGCTGGTTAAACGGAACACAGTCTCATCTCGAGTTTTTACCTGAACGTTCGACAGATTTTATTTTTGCTGTATTTTGTGAAGAGTTTGGGTTGATCGGTGTATTACTGTTGCTTTGTATATATTTATTTATTATCGCACGAGGGTTATTTATCGCTATTAATGCTCAACATACATTTGGCCGACTACTCGCGAGTGGACTGACGTTAACTTTTTTCGTTTATATTTTTGTAAATATGGGGATGGTAACCGGTCAACTGCCTGTAGTAGGTATACCATTACCTTTGGTTAGCCATGGTGGAACCTCAATGGTAACATTAATGTTGGGATTCGGTATTATGATGTCTATTCATACACATAGGCGTTTTCTTTCTTTCTAAAATTAAACATGACAAAAGAAAAAATAATAGTAATTTTACTTTCCCTTACTTTTTTTCAAACTGCATTTTGTAATACTGATGCAGGTCAATCACGGGATGCCTTCATACAAAAAATGGAAAAAAAGTATGGCTTTGATAGATCCAGTTTAGAAGGTCTGTTCGAGCAGGCAATTGTTTCCAAATCAATACTCAAGGCAATTTCAAGACCCGCTGAAAAAAAACTTCCCTGGTATAAATATCGAAATATTTTTATTCAGCAAAAACGAATAAATGAAGGGGTTTCATTTTGGCACGAAAACTATGAAAAACTTAAACAGGCAGAGAAACAATTTGGTGTTCCAGCAGAAATTATTGTTGGTATTATCGGGGTAGAGACTTTTTATGGTGGTAACAAGGGCAGTTATCGTGTATTTGATGCATTAAATACATTGGCTTTTCATTATCCTAAAAGAGCGGCATTCTTTCGAAGTGAGTTTGAGCAGTATTTATTATTAACCAGGGAACAGGGTTTTGACCCGATGCTATTAAAAGGCTCTTATGCAGGGGCAATGGGCTTGCCACAATTTATTTCCAGTAGCTATCGGCATTATGCAATTGATTTTGATGAAGATGGAATAATTGATATATGGAATAATCCGGATGATGCAATAGGTAGTGTAGCAAATTATTTTGTGGAACACGGGTGGCAAAAAGAAAAGCCAATAATTGCCAAAGTTAAAATTAAAGGAGATAAATATAAAAAATTATTAACAAACGGGCTTGAACTTGATGTATCAGTTCCAGAGCTTAAAGATTCAGGAATTATATCTAATGCTATATTCGAACAAGGAGAAAAGTTGAAGCTGTTTGAATATGAACTTGAGAAGGGCAATGAATATTGGTTAGCGCATAAAAACTTTTACGTTATTACCCGGTACAATCATAGTGCGCTCTATGCAATGGCTGTATATCAGTTGGCGAAATTAATAAAGGAAAAGTTTGAGCAAACAGCTCAATCATCTGGTTATTAATTATGTTAATTTATAATATTTTTCAAAAAAGCAGGATATTAAATATTTCATTATTAATATTCCTGATTATAGTTTCAGCTTGTAGTCGAATAGATATTCTTCCGGAGCCAGGAGACTCAGCACCTGGCAGACAAGTTGACGTTTCCAAGATTCCAAATGCTATTCCCAAGAAGGAACCAAAAAGCAAATATGGCAATCCGAAATCGTACGAGGTATTTGGTAAACGTTATTATGTTATGGAGAGCAGTAAAGGTTTTGTCGAAAAAGGGATAGCCTCCTGGTATGGAACAAAATTTCATGGCAGGCGTACGTCCAGTGGTGAAACCTATGATATGTATGCAATGACTGCAGCCCACAAAAATTTACCACTACCTACCTATGTTAAGGTAACCAATCTGGATAATGGTCGTCATATTATAGTAAAAGTGAATGACAGGGGGCCCTTCCATGAAAATCGAATTATTGATTTATCATATACTGCAGCGATTAAGCTTGATATTGTTAAAAAAGGAACAGGTCTGGTAGAGGTCAGGGCAATCGATCCTGAGAGGCCCGGGTCATCTAATACAGTCGAAACAGGAGCTCCTGTTAGAACTGTAAGTAATGATTCGGGGTTTTATATTCAGGTTGGATCTTTTAGTAAGCTGATTAATGCAGAAAACCTTAGAAAAAAACTCGGTCCTCTTGGTGAGCATTTGGTTAAAATAAGTCAAACGATTGTAGCCGGAGATACATTATATCGGGTCAGGATAGGACCACTAACTGATATAGACATTGCTGATACTATTGTTTCAAGATTGTCCCGGTTTGGTGTGACCGATCATCGTATAGTAGTCAATTAAACCTTAATTGTTATTAGAAAATCCATATTAGAAAAACTATGAAAGCAACTTTTATTTTAAAAATATTTTTATTAATACAAATATTACTTATTCAGGGTGTTGTATTAGCTGATCAAATGATAATACCGGCTCCGCCAAAGATTAAAGCATCTTCCTATTTGGTTATGGATTTTCATAGTGGAAAACTTTTGATTGAAGAAAATATAGATCAAAAACTTCCACCAGCCAGTTTAACTAAAATAATGACTGTATATGTAGTAGCTAATGAACTCAAAAATGGAAATATATCTCTGGAAGATGAAGTTCTTATAAGTGAAAAAGCCTGGCGGACTGAAGGCTCCAGGATGTTTATTGAGGTGGGGAAAAAGGTCAGGCTAAATGATTTACTGCATGGCGTTATTATTCAATCAGGCAATGATGCCAGTGTTGCATTAGCTGAATATGTTTCCGGGGCAGAAGATGTCTTTGCAGATCTAATGAATAAACATGCAGAACGTCTTGGCATGAAAAATACCAATTTCGTCAATAGTACAGGTTTACCACATGCTGATCACTACACGACGGCAAGGGATTTAGCCATACTCGCACAGGCATATATAAGAGATTATCCCGACGTATATAAGATGAATAGTATCAGGGAGTTTACCTATAACAAGATAAAACAACATAATCGAAATAAATTACTCTGGCGGGATCGTAGTGTCGACGGTATAAAAACCGGACATACGGAAGCAGCAGGCTATTGTTTAGTTGCATCAGCTGAACGCGATGAAATGCGTTTAATTTCTGTAGTAATGGGGACAGACGGCGTGAATGCGCGTGCAAAGGCCAGCCAGGCTCTTTTGAACTATAGTTACCGTTTTTATGAGACACACAAGTTATATAGTTCGGGCGATTTAATTACCAGTGTAAAAATCTGGAAGGCGGATAACGAAAAAATTAACCTTGGCTTAAATCAGGATATTTATATTACTTTGCCTCGAGGCCAATATGACAAACTTGAGCCTGTTGTTGAAATTGACAAGCAAATAATTGCTCCGGTAGAACAGGGTGAACAAAAAGGAATGTTGAACATCAAATTGGCCAATGAAACATTGACAACAGTACCATTATTGGCACTTGAATCTGTATCAGAGGGGAGCCTGGTTAATAGGCTAAAGGATGAAGTTCATCTTTTATTTCAATAGTTTTTCCTATGCCTCTTGTTTATCTTAATGGAGAGTTCAAAGCTTTAAAAGATGCTTCGATTAGTGTTCTTGATCGAGGCTTTACATTTGGCGATGGTGTTTATGAAGTTGTCCCGGTTTTTAATAAAACTATTTTTCGTTTTGAAGAACATATTCAACGACTGGAAAGGAGTCTGGCAGCAATATATATGGATAACCCATTATCAAAAAATGAGTGGTTGTCTATATTTACAAAGCTGATTGAGTCTATAGATCACACTGAACAATCTATTTATTTGCAAATCACTCGTGGAATTACGGCGCGTGATCATGATATATCACTCGCGGAAGAACCAACAGTTTTCGTCATGAGTCGTCCTATAGAAAAAAACAGTTATTCTGAGGGTATTAAAGCAATTACACATGAAGATATCCGATGGCAATATTGTAATGTGAAAGCAATAACGTTATTACCAAGTGTATTACTAAGACATCGTGCCAAATTACAGGGGGCAAATGAGGCGATATTAATTAGAGATGGTGTTGTCACAGAGGGGGCAGCAAGTAATATATTTATTTGTGTTGACGGCCAGGTTATAACTCCAATTAAAGATAATCGGGTTTTACCTGGAATAACGCGAGATTTAATTCTCGAAATAATGGTGGATAATAATATTAAATGTGTGGAATCATCTATTGACTCTGGATTATTGAATAATGCTGATGAAATATGGCTCACCAGTTCAACCTGGGAGATTGCTCCGGTTATAGAACTCGATGATAAAAAGATAGGAACAGGTAAGCCCGGTCCTGTCTGGCAGAAAATTAACAGACTATATCAGGATTTCAAAAGAAATTATTGTAATTAATATGGAAATATATAAAGCATTTAATATCGAAGCTGCACATCGTTTGCCTAATCTGCCTGAAACTCATAAATGTAGTCGCTTACATGGACATTCTTTCAGGATTGAAATTCATGTTTCTGGCGAAGTCGATGAAGAAACGGGTTGGGTAATGGATTTTGCAGATATAAGCGATATTTTTCAACCTGTATACGAGCAATTAGATCACCATTATCTTAATGATATAGAAGGTTTGGAAAATCCAACCAGTGAAAACCTGGCGAAGTGGATATGGGAGAAATTAAAACCACAACTATTGGATCTTAGTGCGGTTCATGTACAGGAAACGTGTACAGCGGGCTGTGTATACAAAGGAAAATAAATCAGCAAAGAATATAAATAATTTTTATGTTTTAATTCCGATACCTTTATTCAATAGATGTAATGCAAACAAGAACAGTACCATCATAAAAATTATTAATATTATAAAAGCAGTAACTATATTGATATCAGACTCGCCCAACATACCAAAGCGGAAGGCATTGACCATATATAAGATTGGATTAAAGATAGAAACTGTTTGCCAGAAATCAGGTAGCATATCAATTGAATAAAAAACACCACCAAGATAGATTAGCGGCGTGAGAACAAATGTTGGAATTATTGAAATATCATCAAATTTTTTTGCAAAAATTGCATTAATGAAGCCACCCAGGGAAAATACTATTGAAGTCATTAAAACAACCGCAAAGGTAACAAAATAGCTATATATAGTTAACTTTGTAAAGCAAAGCGCAACTGCAGTTACTACTATTCCTACCAGTACCCCTCTTGCTAAACCGCCAGTAATGAAACCAGCCAAAATAATTATATTAGGAATAGGTGCTACCAGCATTTCTTCAATATGACGTTGAAATTTAGCACCAAAAAATGATGAAACAACATTTGCATAAGAATTATTGATGATCGACATCATAATTATTCCTGGCGCTATATAATCAATATAATTGTATCCATTCATGGTACCTATTCTTGGTCCAATTAAACTGCCAAAAATGACAAAATAAAGTGTCATACTAATGGCAGGGGGAATAATTGTTTGAACCCATATTCGGGTGAATCGGGTTACTTCCTTAATTACGATTGTGCTGAAAGCAATTAAAACAGGTTTATTTAACATTTTATTAATTATTATTATTTAATAGATCAAGAAACAGTTCTTCCAGTCGGTTAGACTTATTACGCATACTACAAATACTAATATTATGTTTCGAAAATTCATTAAATACTTCATTCAGATTGTTTTCACGTAATATTTCAACTTCTACTGTATTAGGGTCAATTAATCTCGAATTAAAACCATTGAATTGAGGTAAATCATGAATTGCATTAACAAGATCAAGAATAAAAGTTTCCTTGTTTAATTTAGACAGGAGTTGTTTTATCGAGGTATTTTCAATAATTTTTCCATTATCAATTATCGCAATGTTTTTACATAAATTTTCAGCTTCTTCAAGGTAATGAGTCGTTAACAGAATTGTTGTCCCTTGTTTATTTATTTCTATTAAAAAGTCCCACATGGATCGCCTTAACTCAACGTCTACACCTGCTGTAGGTTCATCCAGTATTAACATCTTTGGTTCGTGTATCAATGCACGAGCAATCATCAAGCGGCGTTTAAATCCACCCGATAAATTACGGGAGCGTTCAAAACGTTTTTCCCACAGCCCCAGCTTTTTAAGATATTTTTCTGCTCGTTGCAGGGCCAGATTCCGGCTAATGCCATAGTAACCGCCCTGGTTTAATACAATTTCAAGACAGGTTTCAAACAGGGAAAAATTGATTTCTTGAGGGACAATTCCTATACAGGCTTTAGCAGGGTTACTATTAATATCGATATCGTAGTCAAATACATTGACTTTACCGGATGTTTTATTGATCAGGTCGCAAATAATTCCGATAGTAGTTGATTTTCCAGCTCCATTAGGTCCTAGTAAGGCAAAAAAATCACCTTGCTTGATTTCTAGTTCAATACCACCCAGGGCGGTTAGCCCTGTTGAATATATTTTGACAAGTCGATCTATTTTTAATGCCAGCATCGTATTTATTTAAACGGTTTTTAATCAGCTATTCTATTAAATATGCTGACTTGAGGAGTCAATACATTATAAGAGGAAAGGCCTGGTCAAGAAATAGTCAGACCATAAAAGATTATTTGATTAACTATGGTACTTGGAAATTTCTTCTTTTTGCGATTCACCAGCTTTACGTAGTGCCATCGCTAAATCACTATCTCGTTTCAGAGCCAGTTTAAAATATTCTTTAGAGATTCTAATTAGCCTTGTCTCGTTATCTGTTCGGACATAGGCATTTCGCTTACCGGTAGCATCATCCAGAAGAGCTTGCTCACCAAAATATTCACCGGGATTAAGTGCTGCCAGGATATTAATTTTGCCATCTTCATCTATTATAAAAACTTCTACGACACCATCGAGAATCACGTAAAGATGTTCACCAGGTTCATCTTCCTTAATAACAAAATCTCCAGGTCCTACTGTAATAACTTCGGTCCAGGATTTAAAAGAATCAAGTTCTATCTCATTAAGTGATTGAAATAGTCTTAGATTGCCTAACATTTCCCGTACTTTTTTATCTTCCGGGTTGAAAGCCTGTACAGTTATATCTTCCGATTCGTCTAAACCACCCACATGTAATAAAACATGTTTTTTATCTATACGATATAATTTTGTTTGGTGTAAGGCACGTACACTCGCATTACGCCTTCCAGTACCACCTGGTAAAAGTGATTGTTCACCAAAGAAATCGCCTTGTCGTAAAGTTGCGATGGTTATTTCTCGCCCGCCAGTACCACCGCGGATCGATACTTCAACTGTTCCTTCAAGTATAACGTACATACAATTACCAATTTCCTCTTCACGTATGATGCCTTGTTTCATATCATATTCTTCATAACCATTATCTGAAGAATTAATGATTTGTTTTAGCTCTTCATCATTAAGTGATGCAAATATCGGGACATTAAGTAGTAATGAGATATCTATAGTACCGTTTGTCATAGTCTTACCTGATTAAAATTAACTATTATTATTAATAATTTATGTACATTTGACTGTTACATAGGTCACATTGTTTGTATTTCCAGCTATTTTATTGGAGAACTTGATCACAGAATAAGTGAAAATCCAGTATTTCAATTAAAGTGTTATTCATCACTATCAGCATCTTTTTTAGTCGTCTTTTTCCGTGTTGTTTTCTTTTTACTATCAGGCTTACTTTTTTCTTGAGTAGTATTTTCGTTTCCAGGCCATGGGCTAAATGGAAAAGGCCGTTCTTCAGATTTGAATGTAATATAAAGTAATATTTGTGATACATAGCGATTAAGTGAATCACTAAATTCCAGAAGTTGAGTGTTCAATTCTGTGGTGAGTAATTTCATAAAAAATTGAAATATAACAACCAACCAGATTAATCCGAAAAGGAAATACAATATGACTCCGTAGATAAGAATAAATAATCCTCGAAGCCAAACATCAGTATCCTGGGCATTTTCTTTTATACTCATACCGTTCTCCATTGATATTAACAGATTAAGTTATTAGCCAAATTAGTCCTGGTTTTAATTATAAAATAATAGCGTATTACTGCTTATCTAGACTATTTTATTAATGATACAAGGTCACCAATCTGGATAGTGCCGCCTTGATTGACAGTAGCGGTAATGCCGCCATGACCTCGCATAGCATTATATCCTCCTTTTCCAAGGTTCTCTTCCATTCTCGAACATGGGTGACATATACCTGTACCTTCAAGGATACATTGCCCAATTGAGAATTTTTGGTCTTTTAGAGCCAGCAGGTTGATTCCTTCAATTATAAGATTTCTTCTCAAAAATTCTGGCCTCACTGGATTGTGGTTTACCAGATTTTCTATGACCAGTAAATGTTCTGCCTGAATCAGGGTAATTTGCCGTTTTTTACTATTGTGTCCGGCAATATGGTCTCCCTCAATACCCTTATTTTTCAATAGTTTTGCTGAATTCTGTACAATCATATTTTGCCGGTGTGCGGGCCGAATACCGATCCAGACCAATTTACCCGAATTGGCATTGATAGTGCGTAAGTTTTCCAGGGTTTGGCCGTTTTTTAACATCATTCAGATGATTAATAATATGTTAACCTTAATGTAGGTTATTCAATAGTAAGCTGAATGAATATGCAAGAGACTGAAGAAGACACAATAATGTCATTTCCATGTCAGTTTCCCATTAAAGTAATGGGGTTGGCAGAAGAAAATTTTGATTTGTTGGTAGTTAATATTGTGAGGCAACATGCTCCTGATTTGTCTGAGGGTGCTGTAAAAAGCCGGTTAAGTGGGGCAGGCAAGTACATTGCTATCACTGTTACGGTAGAAGCTAAAAGCAGACAACAATTGGATAATATTTATATGGATTTAACGGCTCATAAAAAGGTCATCATGGCATTATGACATTTCAAATAAAAGACTGGGGACTCAAAGATTACTCTGAAATGTATGACGCAATGCGTGCTTTCAATGCGCAGCGTTGTGCAACTACATCTGATCAAATATGGTTACTTGAACATCCTTCCGTTTACACATTAGGTTTATCCAGAAATAATGAACACTTGTTAGATACAAAAGATATTCCGGTAATTGAGACTGATCGAGGCGGGCAGGTTACCTACCACGGGCCAGGCCAGCTTATTGCCTATTTATTAATAGACCTGGAAAAAAGGGAATATAAAATAAAGAAGCTTGTTTCACTTATTGAGCAGGCAGTAATTGATTATCTGAAGTCATATAATATTATTGCAGAACGGAAGTTCGGTGCACCTGGTGTTTATATAAATGAGGAAAAAATTGCAGCCTTGGGTATACGTGTTCGAAAAGGAAGAACATACCATGGTTTGGCATTTAATGTAGATATGGACCTTGAACCTTTTAACGGGATTAACCCATGTGGTTATTCCGGACTGAAATGTACGCAGTTGTCAAATTTTATTGAAGATATAACAGTTCAACAAGTAAAAGAAGAATTCCCCGAATATTTGTTAAAATATTTTGACCTAACTTCTAATCTAAAATCAAACGTTGCTTAAAAATGTATCAAGATAATACTCATAAAAAACCCGATCGGGATAAAAGAGGAAAGCTTAAAACTAACAAGATTCCTGTTAAGGTTATACCAATAGCAGGTGCTATATCCAGGAAGCCAGACTGGATAAAGGCAAAAGCACCGACTGATAAAAAGGTTTTGGATTTAAAAAAATTAATACGTCAGCATAAATTACACACTGTTTGTGAAGAAGCATCTTGTCCGAATCTTGGAGAATGTTTTGGCCATGGCACGGCAACATTTATGATTATGGGAGACATATGTACTCGCCGTTGTCCATTTTGTGATGTTGCCCATGGGAAACCGCAGGCATTGGATGAAGACGAACCAAAAAATTTGGCAAATGCAATTAAATTGATGCAGCTGAGATATGTTGTTATCACTTCAGTAGACAGGGATGATCTATTGGATCGTGGTGCGGGTCATTTTGTTAATTGTATAAAAGCGATTCGGGAAGAGTGTCCTGATGTAAAAATAGAAATCCTGGTGCCTGATTTTCGATCAAAGATTGAAATTGCTCTTGATATTCTAAAAGAATCCCCACCGGATGTATTCAATCATAACCTGGAATCAATTCCACGTTTATATAAAAAAGTTAGACCGGGAGCAGATTATGCTGCCTCATTAAGTTTAATAAAGAAGTTTAAGGCATTAAATAAAGACATACCAAGTAAATCTGGTTTAATGCTTGGACTAGGTGAGTCAATGAATGAAGTAAAAGAAGTACTTCAGGACTTAAGAGAACATGATTGTGATATGGTTACCCTGGGCCAGTATCTACAACCAAGTCGTTATCATTTGCCTGTAGAAAAATATATACATCCAGATCAATTTGATGAACTTGGTAAATATGCAGAACAGCTTGGTTTTATTAATGTTGCCAGCGCACCGATGGTGCGTTCTTCCTATCATGCCGATTTGCAAGCATCAATGGTAAAATAATTCTTTCCAATTAATCATTGGCATTTTGATCTTCATTATTAGATGAAAAAAGATAGTCGTATATTGATCCATGGAGCAGGTGTTGCAGGACTGGGTTGTGCAATATGGTTGGGAAGACATGGTTTTCGGCCTGTGGTGGTAGAAAAAGCTCCTGAGATTCGTGCTACAGGCGGGTTTGTTATATGTCTTTCAGGTGCATCATATCGTTTTGCTGAAGAGCTGGATATGATGAATGATCTCAAACAAAGAGATACTGATATTTATTCTGCCAGTTATCACAATAGCAAAGGAGATACATTATTAAGGCTTGATTATAACGAATTATTTAAAGGAGTTGATTTCATCCAGATTACGCGAGATGAAATAGAAAATGTCTTTTATGATAATGCAAAAGATCTTGCTGAATATCGATTTAGCATTAGTGCGAGTAAAATTGAGCAGAAAGATACTAAAAAAGTACAAGTTGAATTTACAAACGGAACACAAGAAGAATTTGATATTGTTATAGGCACCGATGGACTTTATTCAACAGTCCGTAAGCTTGCCTTTGAAGCGGATGATATCATTGAGCACTATCTTGGATTGCAGGTTGCTGCTTTTAAATTGGAAAATATTGTCGGTCTAAAAAACAAGTTTGAATACCACATGGACAGAAATCGTTATATGGTTCTTTATACCAATCGTGATGATAATCTGGGCTCAATCTTTTTATGGAAGTCAGATGATCGTAAAGCGCCAACCATTGGGAACAGGTGGGATGTACTTAAAGATAATTACAGAGATGCTGCACCTTTATTTAAAAATATTATTGAACATTTTCCTGATGATTCTCCAATGTATATGGATCCGTTAATGCAGATTGAAATGCAAAAATGGTATAAGGGCAGGGTTATTTTATTGGGTGATGCAGCACATTGTATGACATTGTTATCCGGGCAAGGAGCATCATCAGCCTTTGTTGATGCCAGTTATCTTTGTAAATCATTAATTAATAATGAAGCTGAAGAAGCATTTGTGCAATTTGAACAGAAGATGCGTCCTTCAATCAGTGAAATGCAACCTGCGACAAGAAAAGGAGCAAAATGGTATATCCCCGGAAATCGGTTGAGACATTTTGTGCGGGATAATGCAATGCGCTTTTTACCTGATAGCTATTTTATGCGTCACTTCAAAAGAAAATATTCGAAAATATGATCTTCTAACGGATATAGGTTAGTAATAAGACCTTATGAGTCCAGTCATAGTTGCTATTATAAAATCGTTAATATTGCCTCCCGGGATATTAATTCTTCTATTAATCTTTTTTTGCTATAAATTTAAAGATACATCACATAAATTTGTATTTTTTTTCTATTGCTTATTTATCGTTTGTACCTATTTAATTTCAACTCCTATTGTATCTATTAGATTAGCAGATCTTATCGAACCAGATGATGTTATTGATTTAAGCAATACTGCTGATGCAGGCGCAATTGTAATATTAGGCTGTAATCTTTATGTCAATGCACCAGAATATTCAGGAGATGATGATGTTTCACAATGTACATTAGTCAGATTAAGATATGTAGCGGAATTACAATCAAAAACAGGGCTTCCAGTTATGACTTGTGGAGGAAGTGTATTAGAAAAATCTGAAACAGAAGCAGAAGTTATGGCCAAGGTTCTTGATAAACGTTTTAATGTAAAAACAAAGTGGAAAGAAAATCGTAGTGTGAATACTTTCCAAAATGTAAAAAATGCCACTGCTATATTACAAAAGGAAAATATAAGTAAAATTATTTTAGTTAGCCACGCAATTCATATGCAGAGAGCTAAATACAGTTTCGCAAAAAATAATATAACGGTTTATCCTGCACCGACGTATTTTTTCTCTGCGAAAACAGACAAGCCTATGGTTTTACAGTTTATGCCTGATATTACATCTCTTTATATAAGCAGATTTGTGGCATACGAAATCATCGGTCTTGTATGGCACTGGTGGAAACATCTATGAATAATACAGCGCCAGTCCTACCGCCCGATCTACCGCAGTGGGATGATGCCGTATGTAAGGCTTATCAACTTCAGAAAGTTATTCTTGAATCTGAACAAACACGTATCAAGCTTTTTTCTTCTGTTGCTTTAACGAAATATTTTTCCACAGCACCATATTTTTATGATGGTGGTATACAATGTATTAACGGAATGATACCAGAAACGGTATCGAAACAATTGGAAACGCTATTACAAGAACGGCAAGCAAGTTATTTATTATTAAAATCGAGAAATGAAATTCAACTCGATATAAACAGGCCAGTAAAAATAGATAGTGACTATTACACATTTTTACTTGATCTTTCTGTGGGGACAGATGAAGTCTGGAATAAATGTCTTAAAGCAAAGACAAGAAACCAGGTAAGAAAAGCTGAAAAATATAATTTCAATGTTAAAACAGGTCATACAGATCTGTTACATGATTTTTATAAGGTAATATCAGAAGCCTGGCGGGATTTGGGTACTCCAACACATTCTTATGATTTTTATCGGTTAATAATTGAAAAGTTAAAAGATAATACAAAACTAATGGTTATCTATTATCAGGGCGAACCGGTCTCTTGTGCTTTAGTTTTAATGATTGATAATATTATTTATCATCCTTATGCATGCTCACTAAAAAAAGTTAAATCAACCTGTGTGAATAATTTGCTTTATTGGGAGCTTATTAAGTTTGCTTGTGAGAATAAATATAATGGTTTTGATATGGGAAGGAGCAGACTTGGACAAGGCACATTTAAATATAAAGAATCATGGGGGGCAAATCCCAAGAGGTTGTATTATACCTATATATTAAATAATGACTCTGACATGCCTTCTTATGATAAATTATTTTATAAATTGGCAACAAATGCTTGGAAGTTTATGCCGTTAGCGTTAGCAAATAAGATAGGGCCTTCTTTAATCAAAAATGTACTTTGATTTCATAAACTAGAATACTGAATGCGTGAGATAACATTTACACTGGATCTTGAAGATCATCAACCCGATCATTTTAAAGAAAGTAATTATGCTTCAATCACGAAGGATCTACTGCATGCACTAAGTGAGAAAAATATATCTGCGACAATATTTGTTTTAGGAGAATTGGCTTATAACGATCCGGAATTAATTAAACAAATTGTACAGAATGGCCATGAAATTGCTTATCATTCATATAGGCATACGCCATTAACAGAAGAGGAGCCTGAAAAATTTATAAAGGAAACCGAAAAGTTCAAAAAATATATTAAAGATTTATGTAATGTAGATGTGAAAGGTTTCAGAGCTCCGGTTTTCTCTTTAACCAGTAAAACAGTTTGGGTATTAGATACGCTTAAGCAACAGGGTTTTATTTATTCTTCGAGCGTATTACCTGCTGGTAATCCCCTATACGGATTTCCGGAAGCCCCAAAGCATCCGTTTAAATGGCATAATGGCATTATTGAATTACCTGCACCATTGCAGGATATTGGCCCAATCTCTATTCCATTTTTAGGAGGCATCTATTTTCGCTATCTTCCTCTATACCTAATCAAGCGGTTTGTCAGGTTAATGGATGATAATACTGAGCCATGGATTTACTGTCATCCCCACGATTTTGATTATAAGCAACCTTATTTCAGAATTTCCGGGACTTCACATTTAGTCAGTTTGTTACTTTGGTTTAATCGTAAAAATACCAGGACTAAATTATTTAAACTTATTAATAATAACGATATTAAACTTGAACATCGTTCTTTTATTAAACAAATTGAAGATGGAAAATTTGATTCTGCTCCGGTTTATTCTGGAAATAAATAAAAGTAGTAAACTAGGAGTTTTCAAATAAACATATTTTGAAGAGTGTAGGTAAAAATGGAAAAGGAAGTCTTTTAACCTGTTTTAATTTAAAGCCGTTTCTTTCTATATCATCTATAAGATTATCAATATTAGTATGGTGATAGTCTCCCTTGTCTCCAAACCCTGCAACTATTCTGCCTATTTGATAGGCAATATTCTCGGTAGGTCCTGAAACAATAAGTTTCCCATCCTGTTTAATCTTATTTCGGAATATTGAAATTATTTCATCAATATTATCAATATGTTCAAGAACATCAGCAGCGATGATCACATCAAGGAAATTGTCTTGCAGATCATCTAGGCTATTTAAAAATGTAATATCGAGTTCTAGTCGCTTAACCATTTCCTGAGCATATTGGGGAAATAAATCGATGGCATAGACGTTTTTATGATGAGCTGACAATTCATTAAGGAATAAACCAAGCCCGCAACCAAATTCCATTACATTCGATTTATTTTCCTCCAAAAGATTTGACACCGTTTCATACCTACGCCACATAAGCCATGGAATTAACGGATTGACATGCAAATAGGAGGGGATAGCCATTTCATCTTTGTCATGTTCAGACATTTCTGCAACAATATTTTGAGTAATATCCTGGATTACTTTTTTATCTATTTTTTGAGTTTTCATAATTATTTTTCTATTGTCAGCAAAAAAGATGCACCAATAATTTTTGACATAAAACTCTCTGTATTTTTACTTCTCCATTTTATAGATGGAAACATGCTTTCTTTATTACAGGTCCTGAACCCAATTTTATTGGCTTCTTTTTCGACTTGTATAATTGAATGATTGAAGTAAGAGAATACCTGATTCCTTAGAACTATATCTATTGGCTTGTAGATTAGAGTAGCAACCCTGTGAACCAGGGCATCCCCATTACGCCATATTAAGGTCAATCGACCACCTTTCTTTAAAACACGGTATATTTCATTTAACAATGGTTGTATCTTGTTATCAGGTTGCTGATTTAAAAATTGACAGGAAATAGCATAATCAATCGAGTCAGACTCAATAGGTATTAAATAGGCATTGCCACGAATGATTTCAATCCCATTATCTCTGGCGGCAATACATGCATCGTTATCAAAATCAATCCCAAATACTGTTAAATTTTTTTTGAGCAATGGCAAAAGCATGAGTCCCGTTCCACAGGCAATATCGAGGAAAAAATTAGCTGAATCGCTTATTTCCTCCATTAAAATAGATTGTTCTTTTTCAAAATATGCATGACTTCGATAACCATTGGAACGCGCATCGTCTGGAGGAAAGTTGGAACGCAATTTATAATAGGATTCTTGCATCACATGAATTCAAATTTTTTAAAAATATCATAACTCAAATTAGATTAACAATCGCCTTACATATCAATGTCTAATATTAAACATATTATTGTAATTATTATTCTAACATTCTTTTCCGGCATCGTTTACTTGACCGATAGAACTCCTTATTCCGATGAATATGCATATCTTGGGCATGCCAATTCGATATATGAAAACCAGGTTTTTGGACGTGTTAGTAAAGAATCCGGCGAATCAGTTAAAGATGCCAGATTTGCCCCCCTTTATCCTGCCTTTCTTGCAAGTTTGATGTTTATAGATAATAAATTAGCCAAGAGTGTAGAATGTTATTTAAATAATACGACTACTCAAAATACTAACTGTCCTGATAATTTTTACACTGTAAAATCTGCACAGCTTGTAATTTTTTCTATACTTTTAACCTACATTTGGTTTTTGTTGTTAAAAATATCTTCTTCAAAAGTATTTTCATATAGTTGTATTCTGATGATTTTGTTATCAGGTTCACCTTTTTATTATTCAGATCATTTTCTTACAGAGTCTTTATACCTTGCGCCAGCTTTTATTTTTTTATTAACACTATCAATTGCAGTTTTGCAAAAAAGAATAGAATACGCAGCTATATCAGCTTTTTTTCTGGCTTTTGCTGCATTGATAAGGCCGACTTTTTTATATTTATTCTATTTTTTAATATTAATTTCACCCATATTATTTTTTTATAAAGACAAGTATCTCTACAATTTTCGCAGTTATTTACGTATCACAATAGTATTTATATCAGTGTTTTGTGTAGTGGTTGGTCCATGGTTAATCAGAAATCAAATATATTTTGATAAGTTTGCCATGACAACGGGATATGGAGATAAACCGTTATCAACCCGTGTGGCACACAATGAAATGACTAACTCGGAATATTTAGCAGCGTGGATATACTGGTTACCTGATTTTGGAGATAGTCTGGCCAGAAAGTGGTTTGGACGGGAGAATACAGATCGCCTTAGCTTTAGCGATCCGGAAAGTTTTTATCCCGCAGGGAGACATAAGGTAGATCAGGTTATTAATGATGCAATGGCTACTGGTAATTATCAGTCCAGAATGGAAGCAATTTTTAAGATATACATTTTTTCTGATTTACTTAATCACTCGAAGGTGACTTTGCTATTAGCATGGCGTGGTTTTTTTGTTGAAAAATATTTTGGTTTTCTTGGATTGTTTGTAATGATATGGGCAGTTATAGGGGGGATTAAGGCGGAGCAAAAGGATTATTTTAATATTGTCTTACTCCCAACAATTATTTTGTTGTTTTTTCAGGCAGCAATATCAATAAGTATTGCACGCTATAATTTGATTCTTATTTTACCCTTATCTTTTGCATATGCTGCATTGATATCTAGGTTAGTTAATTATTTTTCAAATTTTTACGGTGGGCTAAAATAGAATTATGAATGATAATTTGAAGAATAGGATTGATGGCTGCAAACTGCGTTTTGTTCTATCGGCAGGTCGTGTTGGCACTACTTCATTACGTGAATATTTAAAGCACAATGTTGCGAAAGTTGATGTTGCCTTTGAACCAGATTCATCACGTCCCTGTTTCATTTTATGGAATATCGAACAGTTTTTTAATATCAGTAATGATTTATCTGAAAAGTATGTTATCAAACAAAGAATAAAGGATTACAAGAATATACAATCTGATTTTGTTCGAATTGAAATAAATACATTTCTTTCTCCATTTTGTAATGTATTGACACAGCATGTAGAAAATATGCATGTAGTACATATTGTCAGACACCCATATACCTGGATAAGCTCAATAATGAACTTTAGAGCACTTGGTTGGCACAGGCATTTTATCGACCTAATACCGTTTACCCGTGTTATTCATCCTTTGGCTAAAAGTGAATGGCGTAATTTAAGCGAAGCAGAAAAGTTTGCCTGGAGATGGCGATTGCACAATGAGCAAATCCTGGATTCGAAACAGAATTATGAAAAATATATTTTTTCTAAGTATGAAGATCTTTCTTTGGGAAATGATGAAATAAGACAAAAAAAGCTTGCAGATATATTGGCTGTGCTATTACCTGATTATAATAATTCTAATTTGGACATAAGTAAGCTAGGTAAATTTAATGTGAGTAAAGTTAAACAGTCGAATGCATTAAAAAACTTTCCAGTTACAATTCAAGGGAAAATTCATGAAATATGTGCTTCATTAATGGAGAAATTTGATTATAAGAATGAATTTTAGATCAAGTTAATATTATATCGATGCAACATAAAAGAAAAATATACATTTCAATTATTTCTATAGCCATATCTTTTTTGCTCATTTATTTTTTGTTAAAAGTATCTGATCTGGAACATTTTAGTTATCAAATAAGCAATATTAATTTTCACAGTTATTTTTATGCTTTTCTTATTTATATCTGTATAAACCTTATTATTGCTTTTCGGCTTTATTATTTTTTTTCATTAAAAAACTATGATGAGTTTAAATACAGCATGGATGTTGGAGTTGTGCATGCCGTTGCATTATGCGTATTACCTTTAAGACTTGGAGATTTGGTTTACCCTTTCCTGGTAAAAAAATATCTGAACAAAACATTAACCAGTTCGTTCCATAATTTAATAGTACTAAGAATATATGACTTTACTAGTACAGCAATACTATTCTTTATGTTACTAGTATTCTTTATTTTTATTCCTGAGATTAATCTCTATAGTTATATTTTTATTATTTTAAGTATAACTATTGCTTATTTATTGCTTATATATATTAAAAATATATTTGTTCTTATAATAAAAATTTCAGAGTTTTTAAAACTAAATTCAATTAAAGTTAAATTAAATAATTTTTTTGTTGAAACAGAAAAAAGCATAGATGCACTATCTAATGTAGATCACATATTCATTTTTTTATTTAGTGTGTTTCGTTGGGTTTTGTCAGGAATTATGCTTATGTTTATATGTGATGCTTTATATTTAGATTTGAATTTTATAAATACTTTATTTCTTACAACCGGTATGAATATGGCGTTTATTATTCCATTGCAAACAATTGGTGGTATTGGCTTGTTAGAGTCCGTATTGACGATATTATTAGGTGTACTAGGACAGACTACAGAAATGGCGGCGGCAAATGCAATAGCAATCAGAATTCTATGGTTTGTGTTGCCATTTCTATTAGGATTAATCTGGATAAGTTATAGAAAAGTTTTTCTAAAAACTGATCATGCTACTTATCTGTAATAAGTTTGCCAACAGGGATGGTTGGCATGTTTTCGATATCATAGGAGAGAGCTGATAATATCATTTGTATACCGACAATCATGGGTAAAGCTGCCAACATGACGGTACCAGCCGTTGCTGATATACCTGTTCTAGAACTTTCAGTCCATTCATAGATTCCGAAAATTAAACTAAATAAAATCATAATTGGGCCGATAATCCACTCTAGAGACGCAACGCTAAAGTCTCTAACAAAATAGTTATAAATTATTCGTTTGATAAAATTTCTTATATGGCAAAAACTAAAAATAAAAACAGCTTTTGATATATTTAAATGGCTTATTTCAGAACCATATCTAGCGATCATTGGTATATCAACCACAACCGCTCTGGTAATATTTAACCGAAATAATATATCAGACTCAAAGAAGAATCCTTTATTTAATTTCTTTAGAGGTAAAAGTTTTAGTACTTTACTATTTATTGCAGTGTAACCATTGTTTGGGTCAAATATTTTCCAGTAACCTGTAGAGAGTTTATTCATAAAGGATAATATTGCATTTCCAAATAAACGTAATTTAGGCATAGAAGAAATATTTTCGATGTCAAAAAAACGATTGCCTTTTGTATAATCGGCATCCTCAATAATTATAGGATTAATAAATTGCGGTATTAATTTTGGGTCCATTTGTCCATCACCATCTATTTTAATTACAATA
>JANQJZ010000056.1 GCA_028281365.1 Gammaproteobacteria bacterium
GATTTCCGAGATTAACGAGGCATAATCAGCCACCCCTTTATCAACAAAAATGATCTCATTTCGCCCTGCCGGTGGTACAAGGTCTGCTAAGGCCTCTACAACTTTTTCGTTTTCTTCATTTTCCTGATTTGCCGCTTGTGCTTGTAGATTTTCAGGAGTGAGTGCTTGCTGAGCTTGCTGTTCCGCGACATTATCGACAGCAACTTCTACTCCTGTCGCAACACCAGCTGCATCAAACATGATCCGGGGTTCGAGTGCCTGAACAGAGTCAGAAACACTCATTTTAGGCAGGACATAACCTTCATGTGCTCCCTCATAATAGAGCTTTGGCCTTGTCTGTTTTAGGTGACGGATTTTTTTCTTTATAAAATTAAGCATCTAATACTATCTATTTGATATTTCTTAATAATTTAAATACCAAACGTCCTCTCGTTAACGATACACTCTATAAAAGACGCAACTTTTATACCTAAGCTACTAAAACTATTGGGAATTAAGGCATTTCATCATTTATTGTGAATTCGGACACATTCTATTTTTTCGACCCACATAGAAATGTGATGTAAGTCACAAAACCCTTCGGTCCCATAAAATTATATTGTTCTAAATCGATACATTTTTATAACAATTTAGAATAAATACGGCTTTTTTTAATATTATTTATATTTAAAAAGCATATCTAGTCGTAATTTAGAGACAAGAATATATCACCAAAATTCCACTAAATATACATCGGCCTGTCTTCGACAATTACTAATATTATTGCCTATTTTTGAACGAAAAAATGTAGGCTAATACATACTAGTAAAATCAAAAATAAACCGGCAGGTTAAATAGAATAATATATGATTTATAAACGATTTCAGGTTCTTGTTTTTATGGGTTTTTTCTCTATTAGTGTAGTTGCAGATATTGCAGTAAATGATAAAGCACCTGCTTTTGAATTGATTGATCAAAACAACGAATTACATAGACTTTCAGATTATTCCGGTAAGTGGTTAGTGCTTTATTTTTACCCAAAAGATGACACCCCGGGATGCACGAAAGAAGCGTGTTCCTTTCGAGATGACATTTATAAAATTCGCGAGCTTAAGGCTGAAGTTATTGGTGTAAGTACAGACGATGTAGAGAGTCATGCTGAGTTTGCCGAAAAATATAATCTTCCTTTTCCCCTACTGGCAGATACAGACGCTATTGTTGCCAAGTCATATGGGTCTGCATGGAAACTAGGTCCATATAGTCTTGCCAAAAGACATTCATTTATTATTAATCCCGAAGGCAAGATAGCAAAGATTTACAGAAAGGTTGACCCGGACAAACACAGCGCGGAAATCATCGCTGACTTAAAAACATTTCAAAAAAGTAATACGAATGGGATAAATTAATTTATCCTGATGGTCTTTATTATTCGCCAATTATCATACTGAATATGAACATACCATTTTCCTGGCGCTAAATTTGACAGATTTCCTTTATAGTTATTCTGATCTGTCAATAGAACACGTATGTCTTTATCAAGACCGGCACGGGTAGCATGTAAAAAAGAGACTGACAGTTCAGCTGGATATGTGAAACTGTCATTTGCATTAATATTTATAATGACCTCTTCCAGCTTATGATTTATTTTTATATTTGCAGATAATTGATAGCCAATAGCATTTTTATCTCGTTCCAGAACACGGTTTATCTCCAAACCTTTTTTGTAATAGTCATCTACAACCAAACCGTCATTTGATTTAACCGCAAGGATTATGGTTACAACACCCCCTATGACAGCTAAAAGTGGAAAAAAAATAATGAACCAGACAAAATATTCTTTATGCCAAGGTCTTGCAGGTGTGGCTTCATTTACAGGTTTCATTGTATTGGCCCCAAAAATTTTCCTGTTTGTGTAATCGATAAATCATTATTTTCAACCGCGGTCAATGTAAATTGAACCTCTGTACTTCTTCCCTTAAGGTCATCCTCACTTGCACGTAAACGAACTGGCAAGTCAGCAACCGTACCCGCTTCGACAAATACGGTTTCTTTATCAATTAAAAGAATTAAATTATTTATTCCCCCCGCTTCAATTTTAAATTCGTGCCCTTCTTCATCCATATTAATTAATTTTAGCGTATATATATTTTCTATCAGTCCCTGGGTTTCCCGGTAAAGTTGATTTCGGTCACGAATAATATCCAGATTAATTGCCGTTCGTTGACTCAACGAATAAACAAACAATGATGAAAATAGGGCAAGTATGATCATGTAAATGATGATGCGCGGACGGAGTATTTTCGTAGGTTTCCCATCTATTGCGTTCTGTGTTGTATAACGAATTAATCCTTTTGGATAACTCATTTTTTCCATTACATCATCACATACATCTATACATGCTGAACAACCAATACATTCATATTGCAAACCATTACGAATATCGATACCTGTAGGACAAACCTGCACACACAAGGTGCAGTTAATGCAATCTCCCAAACCTTCAGCCCGGTAATCGGTTCCTGGTCTTCTTGAACCTCTGGGTTCACCACGTTTCTCATCGTAAGAAATAATTAATGTGTCTTTATCAAACATGGCACTTTGAAAACGTGCATAGGGACACATGTATTTACAAACCTGTTCACGCATCCAGCCTGCGTTGATATATGTTGCCATAGTAAAAAAGATAACCCAGATCAATTCCCAACTACCCATTTGCAGTGTAAATAACTGATTGGTTAATTCTTCCTGGGTAGTGAAATACGAAACAAAGGTTACAGCTGTTGCACCTGCAATAAGCAACCAAAATATATGTTTAATCAATTTGAGAATTATTTTTTTAAAAGATACCTCAGCTTTATCCAATTTCATTTGCTGGGTTCTACTACCTTCAATTTTTCTTTCTATCCAAAGATAAACTTCTGTCCAGACTGTTTGTGGACAGGAATAACCACACCATAATCGCCCTGCTAATGCTGTAAAGAAAAATAAGCTAAAAGCCAATAGCATTAAGATAAAAGCAAGATATAAAAAATCCTGTGGCCAGAACGTATAATTAAAAACATGGAACTTGCGTCCAGGCAAATCAAACCAAACTACGGGTATACCGTTTAACTCAATCCATGGAAAGATAAAATACATACCAAGTAAAACGAATATTGTACTTACGCGCAGCACTGCAAATATTCCTTTTACCTGACGTGGGTAGATCTTTTGTCGCTGTTCGTAGAGGGATTGCTCTATTTCAGCAGCGGTTGCCTGAACTTGTGGATTCACCTTACTGGGAGTTTAATACATTATTCAGTTAAACTGTAAATGTATGCGGCAAGAATATGAATCTTGGCTTCACCTAAAAATTCCTTATGTGGGGGCATATTACCGTTACGGCCCTGTTTAATTGATTCCATTATTTTCTTTTGAGAGCCACCATATAACCAGATATCGTCAGTCAAGTCAGGTGCACCAAACATGTATTTACCTTTTCCATCTTCACCATGACATAAAGCGCAGTTAGTCTTATAGATATCGCCACCCAATGAGGCATGCATGGTGTCAACCTGCCGTCCTGACAATTGCTCGACATAACTGGTTACATTAAAGATATCTTCATGGCTCAAGATTCCTTCCCATGGAGGCATTGCGCCTTGTCTGCCCTGCATGATCGTTGTTTTGATTGCTTCCGGGTCACCACCATATAACCAGTCATCGTCTCTCAGGTTTGGATAGCCTCTCGCACCACGGCCATCTGATCCATGACAAGTTGTACAATAACTCGCATAAAGTCTTTCTCCAATCTTCAAAGCGCCTTCGTCTTTTGCAAGAACTGCCATATCGGTATTCAAATATTGTTCATATAACGGTCCGAAAGTCTCATTAGCTAACTGATTTTCTGCCTCAAGTTGTTTGACTTGCGTCCAACCTAAAATACCCGCGTATGCACCTAAACCAGGATAAAAAATTAGATAACCAACTCCCCAAACCAGCGTAATGAAAAACATATACAACCACCATCGCGGTAAAGGTGTATTTAATTCTTCAAGGTCGCCATCCCAAATATGGCCCATTGTCTCTATCTCATCAGAACTGCCTTTGCTCTTTCTGGTAGAATATTTAATCAAGAAAACAAATAAGCCAATAATGCTTAATGCCGTAGTGATACCGATAAACCATGACCAAAATCCACTCGTAAAATCAGCCATCATCTTCCTCCCCGGAGGCTTTCATTTGTGGTTCATCACCTTCTTCAAATGGGATCTGTGCAGCCTTGTCAAACTCATCCTTGTTTTCTCTTAATACCCAAATAACGATACCGAAAAAGATAACCGCTACTAAAACAGTCCACAATGAAAATAATAAACTCATAAAATTTATCTCACCGTCTTGTTTTAACAGAAGTGCCTAACCTTTGAAGATAAGCAATCATTGCATCCATTTCTGTTTTACCTTCAATAGATGCAGGTGCATTTGCGATTTCTTCATCGGTGTACGGGGCTCCAAGGTTTCTTAGTACTTTCATTTTGTATTTGATATCACCTGTATCAAGTTCAGTCGTTTCTAACCAGGGGTAACCCGGCATAATTGATTCAGGAACGACATCGCGAGGATTAATCAAATGGACCCTGTGCCATTCATCGCTGTATCGGCCTCCTACACGATGCAGATCCGGCCCGGTACGTTTTGACCCCCATTGGAAAGGACGGTCATAAACATATTCACCTGCTAATGAATAATGTCCATAACGTTCAACCTCCGCACGAAATGGTCTGATCATTTGTGAATGACAGGTATAACAGCCTTCCCTGACATAAATATCACGCCCTGATAATTCCAGTGCAGAATAGGGCTTTAACCCTTCAACAGGCTCTGTGGTCGATTTCATAAAGAACAACGGTATGATTTGAACCAAACCACCAACACTGATCGTCAATACGATCAATAACATCATTAAGCCAATATTTTTTTCAATTGTTGAATGTTCAAAAGCCATCCCGAATCTCCCTAATGAGCACCAACAGGTTCTGGAATGGATGCCGTGACAGGCTTACTACCGGCAACTGTTTTCCATAGATTATATGCCATGATCAGTGTTCCAAGCAGGAACAAGACGCCACCCAGAAAGCGCATAACATAGAATGGGTGCATAGCCTCAACAGATTCGACAAAGCTATATGTCAATGTGCCATCATCATTTACTGCACGCCACATTAACCCTTGCATAATACCCGCTACCCACATTGCAACGATGTATATCACTATGCCGATAGTTGAAACCCAGAAGTGGACTTCGATCAGTTTTACACTATATATCTCTCGTCCATACAACCGTGGAATAAGGTAATACATGCATCCCAAACTGATGAATGCAACCCATCCCAATGCACCTGAATGAACATGCCCGATTGTCCAGTCCGTATAGTGAGAGAGAGCATTGACTGTCTTGATAGACATCATTGGACCTTCGAAAGTTGACATGCCATAAAACGATAAGGAAACAATTAACAAGCGTAATACCGGATCTGTTCTGAGTTTATGCCAGGCACCTGATAAGGTCATAATACCGTTTATCATCCCACCCCAGGATGGTGCCAATAATATGATTGACATCACCATACCTAAAGATTGTGCCCAATCGGGCAAAGCTGTGTAATGTAAATGGTGTGGCCCTGCCCATATGTAAGTAAATGTTAATGCCCAAAAGTGGACAATTGATAAACGATAGGAATAAACAGGACGACCCGCCTGTTTAGGAATGAAGTAGTACATCATCCCCAGAAAACCCGAAGTTAAAAAGAAACCAACTGCATTATGGCCATACCACCACTGCACCATGGCATCCTGAACTCCTGCATATATGGAATATGACTTCAGGAATCCGACTGGTATAGCAAGACTATTAAAAATATGTAGTACAGCGATAGTGATGATATATGCAGCAAAAAACCAATTTGCGACATAGATATGTTTTATTTTTCGTTTGACAATCGTTCCAAAAAACACATATGCATAAGCAACCCATACAATAGTGATTAATACATCAATCGGCCATTCCAGTTCTGCATATTCTTTTGAAGATGTAATGCCTAAAGGCAAGGTGATTGCTGCAGCAACGATGACAGCCTGCCATCCCCAAAAGGTAAAAGCGGCAAGTTGATCACTACATAAACGAACATGACAGGTTCTTTGTACAATATAATACGATGTGGCAAATAAAGCACAGCCACCGAAAGCGAAGATAACTGCATTTGTGTGTAATGGTCGTAATCGACCGAAGCTTAACCAGGGAACATCAAAATTCAAAGCCGGCCATGCCAGTTGGGCAGCAATGACAGCGCCTACCAACATACCGACAATTCCCCAAATAATTGTCATGATTGCAAACTGACGAACAACTTTATAGTTATACGTAGAACTCTCGGTCATATAAACGACTCCTCATTCGATTATATTTTCTACTGGTAATAAATTTTTAATATTAAAGATAATACCCATAACACAGCAGATCAACTTCAAACAAACCATGTCGCATATTTCTACAGACTGTAGAAATATGCGACACCTTGACAGGGACTTAAATATTCAAAACTGGAAGCCAATACCAGCCCCTACAACCCATGGATCAACATCTAAATCAACATTAAACACTGCACCCGCATTTGGGCCTCCATTAACACCAATATTGGCTACGGTATCAATATCAATATATTTCACATCAGCATTAAAGAACCAGTTATCACTTATATCGTAGTCGAATCCAGCCTGTACCGCCCAACCCCAACTATTGTCACTGGAAACTTTTACCGGACCGCCAACAGCTGCTTCAAGTTCATCACTGGCATTATCAGCCAATGTCGCAGTATAGTTTGCACCCACGCCAATATATGGGCGTAAATTATTGTTTGGCAAAAAATGATATTGCAAAGTTATTGTTGGGGGCAATACCCAGGTATCAAATAATTTTAATCCATCTGCTCCACCCACTGCGGCCAGTGCACCTGTTGGTGTTCCGTCAACATTCACATCGTGATTAGCAATACCCGCGATCGCTTCAATTCCTATATGCGGTGTGATCATATAAGTAATATCCAGTTCAGGGACAAAAGCTGAGTCAATTTCAACCCCGGCAGTCTGGGTTGTTGTATTACCCAATAAAATATTCGTACTACTATCATCAGGAATTATGCCGATGCCACGTAATCGGATTTTCCATTTATCTTCGGCAAAACATTGACCAGAAAGAGCCAGCAAAGTAAAAAATAAAATAAAAGGTTTAATAATAAATACAATTTTATTAGCCACAGCTTCCTCCCGGATTGATAATCGAAATATATATAAAATTAATTCTGATGAATCAGGCTTGCGTAATTTGGACAAAAGACCAGTTCTTTTTCTGTAACTTTTTGTTTATTTAAAACCCGGTCACATTCCTCTGTTTTTACACAGCCATGACAATTTCTTATTTGTGTTTCTACTTCTGTAATAGATTCGGTATGGAGTAATTCGTTGGCATTTATGCCGTGTTTTTCAAGCATTTTTCCAAATCGTAAACGATCAATTCGGTCTAAATACCTAAGACGGAATTTTTTTCCTGTTTGGAAGTTTTTCCTGATAGCGAAGATCAAAAATGTAGCAGTAGCCAATACAGAAATGGCCATGAAAAACATCAATATTGCACTGAAATTCATCTTAATTCTCTCTCAATAGTTATTATGTGTTGAGAGTCATTCTGCATATTCTAAAAGCGAAGAAATTGATCTAGATCAAAAATTATTGCATTGCACAAAAAATTTAGTCTTTTCAAGACCTTTATTGGCTAAAATACCGCCCATGTCAGAAAAATGCTTTCACTGTGACGAGCCTATTCCTGAGGAAATCACGCTATTTGTAGATATTCATAACGAACCACGGGCTATGTGTTGCTATGGTTGTCAGGCAGTTGCAGAACAAATAAAGGCTTTTGGTCTCGATGATTACTACCGCCATCGGACCAGTTTCCCGCACAGACCCGACTCGGTGGTACCGGATGAACTGAAGCAATTAACTATTTTTAATAATCCCCAAGTTCAGTCCGAATTTACACACAAAAAAGATGAATATTCCAAAGAAGCCAAATTAATTATTGAGGGGATTAACTGTCCAGCATGTGTATGGTTAATTGAGTCCCGGATTTCAAAACTTACAGGTGTAAAAGAAATCAGTATTAACTATTCCACACATCGTTGCAGAATCATCTGGCAATCCGATGAGGTGAAATTAAGCGATATATTTTTAGCAATTATTCAGCTTGGTTACAAAGTTCATCCGTACAATTACAAAAAACAAGAACAATTTTATGAAAATGAGCGAAAGGCTCAGTTGTTAAGAATTGCCATTGCAGGTTTATTCGGTATGCAGGTGATGATGATTGCTATTGCACTATATTTTGGCGATGCATCAAGCATAGAACAAAAATACAGGATTTTTTTTCAATGGATCAGTCTGTTACTTACCTTGCCTGTCTTGCTATTTTCCGGCAAACCACTTTTTATCGGCGCGTTCAGAGATATAAAAAACAAGCGTCCAGGGATGGATGTTCCAATTACTCTGGGAATAAGTATTGCGTTTCTGAGCAGTCTATCATCAACAATCTATCAACAGGGACATGTTTATTATGACTCTATTGTAATGTTTATATTTTTTATACTGAGTGGTCGATATTTTGAGTTCATGAGTCACAAAAAATCTATCGCTCACCTGGATCAAGTCTCATCATTACTGCCACTGTATGTGACCCGTCTGGGTGATAATAATAAAGAAATAGTTGAATTAAATGCGCTATCTATTGGTGACAAGATATTAGTTAAACCCGGTGAAGTTATACCGATTGATGGTATCGTTAGTGAAGGTCAATCATCAGTTAATGAATCTATTATTACAGGAGAAAGCCTGCCCGTAACCAAAACTATTAACGCACAGGTTATCGGCGGCAGTACAAATATCGAATCACCTCTTACCATCGAAGTAATAAAGGTTGGTGAGCATACTGTTTTGTCCAACATTGCCAGAATAATTGATAAGGCCAGTAGTAACAAACCTGCTACTGTGTTACTGGCTAATCGTATCGTAACAATATTTATTAGCGTTTTACTCGTGATAGCATTTCTGACTGCACTATATTGGTATCATACTGATCAAACCCAATGGGTTGCCATAACAATCGCCGTGCTTGTTGTCAGTTGTCCCTGTGCATTATCTCTGGCGACACCCACTGCATTATCATCAGCGACAACGACACTTATTAAAAATGGCATTGCTCTCGTTAATAACGATGCTATAGAAAAATTAGCAAAGATAACTTATTTTGTATTTGACAAGACAGGAACGTTAACCAAAGGAGAACTTGAGTTAGAGAATATCAAAATCTTGAATAGCAACTATAATCATGAAGAAATTTTAAATATTTCATCTGCACTTGAATCAGCTTCAGAACATCCAATTGCAAAAGCCATTAATAAAGCAAATAAAAATTCCAACGAGACAGTAATAAAAAGCATAAAAAATTATCCCGGCCAGGGTATTAGTGGAGAATTTAACGGCAGTTGGTTTATTGGTACCGAACAATTTATAAATAAAAATTGTACCAATTCTCATTTAAATATAAACACTAATGAGAAAAAGTTAAGAAAGGTTACTCTTGCAAACTCTGAGAGTATTGTTGCCTGTTTATATTTTAAAGATGATTTAAGAGACACCAGTAAATTACTTATCGATTATTTAAAAAATCTGGATAAAAATATTATCCTGATGAGCGGGGATCACGAATCAATTGTTAAGGAAATAGCCATAAAACTTGATATTGATAACTATCTGGCCGAATTAAAGCCAGAAGATAAACTTGAAAAAATAGCTCAATTACAAAAGCAAGGTAAACAGGTTTGTATTATAGGTGATGGCATCAATGATGCCCCTGGTTTCGCCCAGGCTGATGTTGCAATTGCCATGACTGAAGCCAGTGATATTACAAAGTTAAATGCTGATATATTACTTTTGAACAACCAGCTCGATTCAGTAAAAACCATGCTTAAAATTGTACAAAAAACCAATCGAACAATTCGGGTTAATTTCACCTGGGCTGTCAGCTATAACCTTCTGGCATTACCTGTTGCGATTATGGGTTATATCGCTCCATGGATGGCAGCATTAGGCATGTCATTAAGCTCACTGGTAGTTGTAATTAATGCAACACGAATTGGTGTAAAGAATTATAATTAGTCAGATTATGGAAGTTATTTTTATATTGATAATTGTATCCTTGTTGTTTATTGCCTTGATTGCAGTGGCATTATATTGGTCAATCCGTTCCGGACAGTTCGATGACCTAGAAGGTCATGGACATCAAATTTTAATGGACGACGATGCTATTGATAGTGATGGTAAAAAAGAATCTTCTCAATGACTATGGTGTGAGTGTTTTATTCCAGTTTCCATTGAATGATCATGGTGTCCTGAAAAATAATAACTGGAAAATGGCAAGCTGACTGCAATAAAGATCATTAACACTGCAGTAATCGTTTTTATCGAATTAATTGATTTCATTCGATTTAAATAATCAGAAAAATACCCTATTGAACACATCGAAGGTAATGTTCCTAAACCGAAAAGTAACATTGTAAACATACCTTCTATTGCTGAACCAGAACTCAGGCTTAACAGTAATGCTGAATAGACCAGGCCACATGGCAACCATCCCCAAACCATTCCAAACAAAATTGCCTTGCTAAATGAATCGACAGGAAATAAAGACCTGCCTAAAGGTTCGATTTGTTTCCAAATCACAACACCAAAATGTTCGAGATAATTTTTAAAAGGTAATTTGCCTAATATATTAAGTGCCAGTCCTATCAATACTAATGCAGCGATACATTGTAAAACAATATGTCCATATGGGATCTGAAATACACCTGTAAGTTGTGCACTAATCAGGCCTATCAATAAACCGGCAATCGTGTAACTGATAATACGTCCCAGATTGTAGCCAATATTTCGACCAAGACCCTTTTTAAGATCATTTTCTCTATCATTTGTTGTCAACAGCATTGCAGAAAGAATACCACCACACATACCAATGCAATGAAGTGAGCTGAACAAACCCAAATTAAACGCAATGATTAACTGGATTAGCATTGGAATAATTTATTAAGACGGGACCGGTTATGTATAAAATTTCAGCACCGTTTCAAGCAACAGAGTTTTTCCCTTCTGCCGAAGGACATCGTGCTCCTTCACACATAGAATGTAATTCCGATAAATTTGTCAGTTTAATTTCTTTCTTATCTATTTGAATAAGTTGTTCACGTTGAAATTTTGTTAATAACCGACTAACCGTTTCAATTGTTAATCCAAGATAATTAGCTATCTCCTGGCGCGACATCGGCAAATTAAACTCAATTGCCGAATAACCTAATTTGTGCAATCGGGTCGATAAACTGATTAAAAATGTTGCAAGTTTTTCTTCTGCCGTACGATTATTTATTGTTAACAACATTTTATTTTCGTTAGTCAATTCTCTACTTATCAGGCGAAACATTTGTTTTTGCAAGTCCGGGATCTGCATGCAGATATCATGAATCCTGTCATAAGGTATGGAACAATATGTTGTTGTTTCCAATGCCATGGCAAAACAGGTATGTATATTTTGATCTATGGCATCAAACCCAAGAACCTCTCCGGGAAAATAAAAGCCAATAATTTGTTCTTCTCCCAATTCATTGAGTATATAGGCCTTAACTGAACCTGAGCGAACTGCATAAAATGCATTAAATTTGTCGTTAAGACGAAACAGATAGTCACCTTTCTGGATAGGTCGGGAACCTTTAACAACATGATCCAGTTTTTCCAGATCAATACTATTCAGGCCGCGTGGCAGACATAGTTCATGCAGGCTGCACGTCGAACACGACGTTTTCAATTTTGAAATACTTATTACCTGATCCGATGTTGTCATTGTTATATTATTGATTTTATTTAATTTTATTATTTCTAATTTATTCTAAAGAAATATGTATAGAATTCATTAATAAATAATGCAATTCCAATCCACTAGCCTGGTAGCCTGTTCCGTCATATTTGTTACATAATTTTAACGCATAATAAGGGATTATTTGTCCCCTAGGAGAACTAATATGGATAAAGACGAGCTTTATAGCGTCCTTTTTCTTTGTACGGGAAACTCGGCCCGCAGTATTATGGCAGAGGCCATACTGCAACATCATGGTTTCGGGAAATTCAATGCCTTTAGTGCAGGTAGTATGCCCAAAGGTAAGGTAAACCCGCTTGCTATAACGGTCTTATCAAAAATGAACCATGCTACGGATAAACTTCGTAGTAAAAGCTGGGACGAATTTTCATCAGAAAAAACCACTATAAACATGGATTTTGTATTTACCGTTTGTGACCGGGCAGCAAATGAAACATGCCCAATCTGGCCTGGCCAACCAATGACTGCACACTGGGGAATAGAAGATCCCGATCAACCTGACCTGTCTGAAGAACAGCAATTAAAGCTAATGGAAAAAGCCTATTGGGAACTTGATCACAGAATAAAGATATTTACTTCTCTACCTCTTGAGAAGCTGGATAAACTTGCCTTACAGGAACATCTCGATAACATCGGGAAAACAAATAAAGATTTGAACTAGCCGGAAATTATCTGGGTAAAGGATATAAATAATAATTTAGGGAAAATTAGGATTTAAAATATCCTATTAAGACTTATAATTGTGGTTTGAATACTCAGAATAATCTTCAATAACCAATCTAAAGGAAAGATAGAGATGAACGTATTAAATAATAAATTATTCAATTCTTTACTGGCTTTACTTATCCTGTTTTCTACTCCAGTTACTCTGGTTAAAGCTGACGCAAAGGGAGAAGTAGGAATACTGACCTGTGATTACATCGAAGGATCAAAGGTAAATTTGTTAATCCACTCCAGCGCTTCATTTAATTGTGTATTTGAACATAGTGGAAAAAAAGAACCATACGATGGTGAGGCAGGTATCGGTCTCGGGCTGGATCTGCAATGGACTAATACGTCAAAAATTGCATACAGCGTTATTGCTTCTACAGGAGCGAGTGTTGATTGGTCCACAGCTTTGAATGGGACTTATACTGGTGGTAAGGCTTCAGCTGCCCTGGGTGTTGGTGTTGGTGCAGCAGTATTAATTGGCGGTGATAATGACAATGTTGGCCTTGTACCACTGGCACTTGAAGGCTCTACTGGTATAGGTGCTTCAGCAGGTGTTGGCTACGTTTCTTTAAAGGCCAAATAAATTATATCTATTCCTTTAAAAACTACCCATCAAAAGATGGGTAGTTTTTTTTATTTCTCTTTTTTACTACCGACCATTTCTGCCAATCTCTCTCCCAGAATATAGCTTATATTAAAATTTAATTTGGCAACAATGTTTGGAAAAAATTTCAGATCTTGTTGCATGCGTTCATAATCAAACCGTAAGGCCGATACATTCTCTCTCGCTACAACATCAGCTGTTCTTTCCGTTTCACGTATATAACCTATTTCACCAAAGATATTACCCGGTTTAAGTACAGCTAATGAACGTGATTCATTACCATCTCTTCTGATTACCTCGACTTCTCCCGATAATATCAGATACATGTCCCGACCGATTGTGTCCTGCTCTACGAGTAGTTCACCTTTTTTAAATTCATGAATTTCAGAAATTAGAATGGCTTTACGACGTTGATAATCGCTCATATTTTGAAGTAATGGACTAGTATCAAGTACATGTCGGTCAATCGACATGGCAAGAATCTGGTAAAGTCCAACAAGACGAATCCTTGCCATTATTATTGGTGTAATTAACAAATTAGCGAATATTGAAAACAACATTGTTGCTGCGGCCAATGCACCAAACTGGGCAACAATAGTAAAATTTGAAAAAATTAAGATACCAAAACCAAATGCCAGGGCTATGCTCGATACAATCAAAGGTGTAGCTTCTTCATGTACTGCTGTATTTACAGCACCCATATAATCAGATGTACGACGACATAATTCATTATATCTTGCCAGTAAATGTATGGTTCCATCGATAGCGATACCGATTGCAATTACAGCTACCATGGCAGTACCCGGATTTAATGGGATATCCAGAAACCCCATAATACCGAACATCAGTGCAATTGGAATTATGGCTGGAACCAGGGCAATAAAACCGCCTTTAAATGAGGTAAACATGGCGGACATAATCAGAAATATCAAACTAAGTAACAGTACCAGTGCCTTCACCTGAGCAACCATTAAACTTTCTGCAGCGTTATTTACCATTAAATTTTCACCAACGATAAAAAACTTCATGTCAGGCCCAATGATTTCTCCGATGACATCATTTAATTCTTCTATATATCTGTTTAAAGTGTGAGAATCAGAAACATTATGGCGTACTACGATATTTGCACGGCTAAAGTCGTGGCTGATATAACTATCCAGATCGCTTCGATGTAGAAACATCAAATATTGAGCAACTAACTGTTTCGTTTCTGGTAATGATTTTCCAACTATTCCTCCCTGAAATTCCTGATTCATAAACATTAAATGATCTGCAAGTGATATATTACGATCGTAAATATTTTGAGCATCAAGAAAACGTTGAATCTCGACTAGTTTTTGCAAGTTTTTTGGTTCAAGAAAAGCTTTTCCCTGTTTGCTATGAACTGAAATAAAAAATATTTTTACGCCCGATAAATCTTTATGTATTCGTTTTGTATCCTGAATCAATGGACGATCACTGGGAAAATAGGAAAGCGGATCATTTGTTACGTATAATTTAGAGGCCTGATATATAAAGAAAGCACAGAGTAATATCGTTACAAGCAAGATAGACATTGGAAAATGAGATTGTGAATAACGGAAAATGCGCATTATTCGATCTGGAACACTATTTGTTTCAGTATCTTTAACCAGACTCGTATTTTGATCCGGGCCAAATAATGACAACATTAATGGCATAACAAGAATTGTTATAAATCCATTTGCTACCATGGCAAAGGTAGCTGCAAATGAAAAATGCTGAATTAAACCAATGCTACTAAACATGTTACTGGCAAAACCCAGAGCAGTGGTCAGCACTGTTAAGATTAAGGGTAAACCAATGTGTTTTGCCATATACTTTACAGCTGCTTCCTTATTATCATCTCCTTTACCATGATCAAGGCCACGTAGAAAAGCAGCCATCATATGAGTGTCTTCAGTTGAACCAATGACAATGATTAATGACGGGATCATTGCGCTTAATATATTCAAAGGTATCCCTAACCAACCCATTATGCCAAAGGTCCATATAATTGTGAGCACAGATGTTACCAGTGGTACCATTGCAGATAACCAACTGCGCATAAATAATAAAATTGATACAACAAGAATAAATGCCGATAATGGAGCAAGCATTTTAAAATCGTCGTATAAACTTTGCTTTAATTCTGCATTAATACGTGGAGGACCAACCTGAACCATGCGTTCAAAAGAACTACGATATTTTTCAATCTCCACTTCCAATGATTGATAAATTTGACGATTGAAATCATTTTTATCTTCACTGTCGACAACAGAAACAATCAGGGCTGTAACTTCACCATCATCTGAGAAAAAATTTCCTAAATATAGCGGATTATCTAATGCACTTCTTTTTGCACTGAGTGCTTCCTGTTCTGTCTTTGGTGCCTCTCTAAGAATAGGCTTTGAATTTAATTTTCCATCAATTCCCTCTATTGTATGCAAGTTGTATAAACTATCGACACGGGTAACACTATTAATCCGTTCTATTGCAGATTGTAATTTTTCTATCTTGCCCAGCTTTTCAACGGTCCATAGATCCCTGTCTCTGATGTAAATAATAGTTTTATTATCTGTACCAAATTCACCAACAACTTTTTGGTAAACAAGACGCGATGGATCATCAGAAGGAATGAGACTTTCAATGCCAGTATCGATCTTCAATTGTTTAAACCCCATAAGGGCATAAGCAGTAACAAAAGCAATAAACACTGTAGTTAACAGACGATGTTTGTAACCGATTAAATACATATTTATTATCATTCTGTACTTTCCTCTAATACAATTTCATCGTCTTCTGAAGAATTTTCTATAGTTTCGATATAAGGATAATTTTCATATAACCAGTCAGCTGTAAATATTTCATCGGGGACATAATCGTGAGAAAAAACACGTCTGGATATTTTTATCAATGATTGATGATGTTCCTTTTTATCTTCCATCAGGATCATATTGGCTCGCCACATATTGGTATCTACCTCTTTAAGATCGTGATGACTTTGTGTTTTAAAAAGTCGCCCATGTTTATCAAAATGCTGACTAAGTGAAATAAACAGATTGTCATGTCGTATAAAATGACGTCGTAATCTTTGAACCATACCTTCATCACCAGATTTATAAACATCTAGTACAATATATTGAACACCCTCAATCTCTACATCCTTTTTTCGTTCATAACGATGTTCGGATAAAATTTCGCCTGTCAGGTTTTCAATAGAAAAATCTGTACCTAAAAAATTTTCATCACTACCTTCACCACTACTTTCAAATAATTGCTCCCCAAACGCAGGTAAATAAACATATTTTTTTGTTTTATTTTCCGGGTCACGTAAAGCAAGCAAAGCTACTCCTTTTACCTCTTCTGGAAATTCAAACAACAATAGAAACTTTACGGTTCCATCTTCTTCTACTCTTGAATACCTCCTTGCCAGTCGTGTATCACGATCACCATGTTTATCTTCCATAACCATAGATTGTTCCTCATATATATAAGGAAACTGTTGATGCCGCTTGTATACTTCATCCATAATTTCACGACCAGAAGCGTTTTCCAATACAAACCCACTAGCTTCCTGTACCTGGAAACTTAATACCGACAGAAAATAAATCAGTATTTTATTTTGATTGTTTACTAACATTTAAAAATAACTATTTAATTTTCCTGTTCAAGAATAGTTTCAGAAATTCTTAAACCTAATTTACCGAATAACTCTCTCATAACGATGACTATCTGGTCATAGTCTTTTTCTTCTATTACTTCCTGACTGATAAGATCGGCATTAAATACACCCAGCGAACCCGTTTGCAGATCTGATATTTGCCAACGGGCAATTAGCTTTATAGTGTTATCAACATCAAGTTCAAACTGGTCAATATGTATCTGTATCCGATAATCAGGTTGTGAAGACGATCGATTTAATGGAGTGCCTATATCTACAGTCGATAACAATTTCGAAAGGTTTCTGGACATCGTACGAAGAAGATTTTTGCGTAAATTTTCTCCCCACTGGTGACTCTCTGAAAAATCCAGTTGTGTTTCACTACTTCTGGTTGCGATATGAAAACGTTCAAGATACTGAGGGATTTGTAAATCTATGATCTCTATCTTTAACGGTCTTACAGCTAATATATTCGAGCTCGAGTAATCGACCGGATCAATAAGATAATATCTCGTCGGTGCTACGCCTCCCCCGCCAAGACATCCAGTTAGAAAAATTAGTAATATAGTAATTAAACAATGTCGCCACATATCATTACTCCCCTTCTTTTGGCTCATCTTTGCCAAAGATCAATGCCTGCGGATCACGCTCAAGTGTTTCTATTAGTGAACGGATTGATCGAGCGGTTTCTTCAAGTTCGCCGGTCAATTTAATCAGGTTATATTGAATCGGTGAATTTGGTTCTAACATGTTATTCGTTTTATCCAACGTTTCAGTCAAGTTATCCAATGCTGTATGCCCGGCATTGATGGCCTCTTGAAGATTTGATTCATTCACTTTATTCATAATGCTTCTAAAATTTTCCAGAGAAACACTTAAATTTTCAATTGCCACCGGAATACCTGGTATTGTTAACAGATCATTTGCATTACCAATCGCCCTGTCAGCATTCTTAAGTGTTGTATTTGCATTTTCGATAGTCTCGATGAGTACTGATGAGAGTCTATTGATATCAATTGAATTTAACTTGGCCAGCAAATCTTCCGCAGATTGTGTTATAGCACCAAAATTAGCTGTTGCTAATGTTGGTAATTCCGGGAAAGGCATCTCTTCTCCACTGAAATTAACCGGTGAACCAGGATGCATATCCAATTCAACATAAAGCTGACTGGTCAGCAGGCTGCCCGTCTGTAACCGGGCTCGTAAACCCTGTTCAACCAACATATTGAGTGTTGCATATGACGAACCGACTTCCCGGTTACCCCGGTCTATAATCCTTTGTGGCTCTATTTCTATCAGTACAGGGATCCGGAATGTCCCGTCATCACTATCAAACTCCAACCTGACATCGAGTACCGATCCAACCTTTATACCCTTGAACTCAACAGGTGCGCCCAAGGTTAGACCTCGTACAGAACTATCAAAGAACAGTATAAATTTTATCTTTTTGGTATAGGCATGTTCTTCAATACTTTCATAATTATCATGCAGCGTAAAAACCAGATTATCGATATCTGTTGTTGCTTGCTCCAATGTATCAGGTGTTTCAAACGCTATCCCACCAAATAAAATTGATCGTATAGATTCGGTTTCAACTTTCACACCATCAGCACCAACAGATACATCGATGCCACTTACATTCCAAAATTTAGTATTACCACGTAGTAATTGATCAAAAGGATCTTTTATAAAAGTATGTACATAGATACTTTTACGATCATTTCCCAGTTCATGCCCTAGTACTTCTCCTGCTAACAAACCTTGATAATAAACTGGTGAGCCTGTATCGATTGAACCCAGATTCTGGGTAACTAAAATAATCTTTTTACCCAATTCTTCAGCTGTTACGACAGGTTGTTTTTCCAGGCCAATAAAATGGAATTGAGGCGCACCGGGACCAGGTTCTATTTCAATATAAGCACCCGAAATTAATGTACTTAATCCAGTAGCGCCACGTAAACTTACCTGAGGCTTCACAACCCAAAAACGTGTATTTCGCTTTAAGAACTCTTCAGATCCTTTGCTGAATTCAACAGTAAGAATAACATTAGAAAAATCTTCGCTAAATTTGATATGTTCCACGACGCCGATATCTACATTCTTGTATTTAACCTTCGTTTTACCAGCTTCTATGCCTTCTGCTGTCTTGAAACTTATTGTTACTTGAGGACCCTGTTCTGAGAGTGTTTTAAAGATCAGCCATCCACCTACCAAAACAGTAATTAATGGTATTAACCAGATGATTGAAGGTCCGGCTTTTTTGGTAACTTGAGGGCTTGATATTTCCATATTATTTTTTTGTTATTGTTTATCTCTAACATTATCCCAAATCAATCTTGGATCAAAGCACTGAGCAGCAAACATCGTGATTACTACAACTCCTGCAAAAAAGATCGCCCCGATTCCAGGACGAATCGTTGACAACGCATCGAGGCTAACCAGTGCAGAAAGCAAACCGACCAGAAAAATATCGACCATAGACCAGGCCCCAACGACTTCGGTAACCCTATATAACGACGTTCGGTCTCTAGGCCGCCAGGTTGATCGATTATGAACCGTAATCAATAAAAAACTCAAAATGATAAGTTTTAACAGGGGGACCACTATGCTGGCTACGAATACAATCATAGCTAAGCCCCACATACCTGCTTCAATTAAATGAATAACGCCACTTAGAATCGTATTCGGTTCACCTTGACCGAATCGGATTACTGTCATGACCGGATATACATTTGCCGGAATTAGCAACACTGCTGCCGTAAGTAATAATGCCCAGGTAGTTTCAATACTATTATTTTTTCGGTGATGTAATGGAGTTGTGCATTGTGGGCAACGTTGATGTTCCTTTTTGTACAAACTTAAATATCCGCAGGCGTGGCAATTTAAAATCTTACTATCCTCAATATTCTCTTTGGGTAACCCAAGGTGATTTCTATTAACTAAAGACCAAAAAGTATGAGGATCGAAATTAGCTCGTGCGGCTGTATATACAACTAATAAAAGAGCCAATGCAACCAGAGCCGGGCCGAAAATGACATTAGCAAGATCCTGTAATTTTACTATGGCAATCAGTACACCTAACATAAATACGCCAACCAGGCTCCAGGGAAGAATTGCATTCACAACCCTATACACAGGTCCTGCCATAGGCGCGACAAACCCAAATCGAACCGGAATTAATAAATACAACATCCCCAAAATAACGATGAGTGGAAACAAGATACTGGTAAGAAAAATAAGAACACCAAGTTCTCCCATACCCATTTGATACATGGCCCAGCCACCCGATAGCAAAACATTTTCTACAACCCGACCACTTAGCTCTAAAGACAAAAATGGAAATACATTAGCGATGATAAAGAGAAAAAAAGCTGTGCAATAAAGGGCAAGACTACGATTAATTGAATCCGGAATATTTCGATAGAGTAAATTGCCACAATATTGGCAATTTGCCTTGGCCCCTTCGGGAATTAATTCATAATGATGAAGATTATCACACTCATGACAAGCGATAACCCTCCCAGACAAGCTATCTGACATGCTTCCATCCCCGGTATTCTTATAATTATTGCTCGTATTAGTATTCTAGATTGATCAAGCAGATTTTTCGAATCAAACATTTAATTTTCTTACAAAAATAGGGTGGAAACTCCAAAGATATTAGCGTTGCCGAATAAGGTCTTTATGTCTATAGGCAGACCAAAATGCGTTATTCCTGAAACAACCCATGAACTTACCGCAAATAATATTAGTACAAGTGATGGTCGTCATAGCGTAACACACCTATTAGCCATAACGGTTATTACAATTGTATAAAATATAAAGTGAAACGTGTTAACCGTATGCATTAAAAATAAATCGTATTTATTGCAAAAAAAACAACTTAGAACACGTAATTTTAACTAAGATTTATAGTGTTCTCTCTGCAGCAATGACAGTATTGGCCACTAGCATGGTAATAGTCATCGGACCCACACCACCGGGAACCGGTGTAATATGTCCTGCTACTTTGCTAACACTTTCATAATCAACATCGCCCACCAACCGTCCGTCATCCATACGATTTATACCTACATCAATAACAGCGGCTCCGGACTTGACCATATCACCCGTAATCATTTTTGGCTTGCCTGTAGCAACAATCAGAATATCAGCCATGGAAGTATACTGGGCAAGATCACGGGTTTTAGAATTACAGATACTGACAGTTGCATTTTTTTGTAACAACATAAGCGCCATTGGTTTACCAACAATATTACTTCTACCAACGATAACAGCATTTTGCCCTTCAATCGGAATATTCATCTGTTCCAGTAAACACTGAACTCCAAAAGGCGTGCATGGTGGAAAAACGGTATTACCTACGACCAAAGCACCCACATTATAGAGATGAAAACCATCCACATCTTTATCAACTGAAATGGTTTCCAGTACCTTGTCTTTGTCAATATGATCAGGCAACGGTAATTGCACCAAGATGCCGTGAATATCCTCTCTCTCATTCAAGGCTTGAATTTTCTGAAGTAACGTGCTTTCCGGCGTATCAGCCGGCATCTCATGAATTTCTGAATGTAAGCCGACTTCCTGACACGCCTTTGCCTTATTACGCACATAAACCTTTGATGCGGGGTTATCACCAACAATTATTACCGCCAAACCTGGTAATACACCTTGTTGCTTCAACGAGGTTGCACGTTGCTTCCATTCTTTACGTACCCGCTCAGAAATATTTTTTCCCTCGATTATTTTAGCTGTCATAGTTCTGCCTAACCGTTTAAGAATAAATTAAGCCCATACATTATTTATTTAGTCTTATACACAAAAATTATTCATGATTAACTTCTATTAATTTCAGCAATTAGGTTGTGCGCTAATGTTTAATGTCGACGTAGTACTTAGGATACCCAATAAACATCAAGGTCTGGACTCATACGAATTACGTTTTTGATCTTAAGTATGTTCAGACGGTGGGAATAAGAACAAATCCCACAACAAATATAATTTTTCCACTCTTTATTGAAAGTTTCTTTATTTAAAGTAAAATTACTTGAATATGTGCTATTATAGTTGGTTTTAGAGAATAAGAGCAACTGCTCATGGGTATATTGAAGCACCTCGACAGTGAACCTGAAAATCCAGTTTTACTGCTGATTATTTACCTAATGCCACAAATAAAATCTCAGTTTTCGTAAATTTAACAAAGAAAAATTGATGCAACGTATTCGCAGTAAAAAAGGCCGTATTCAGGGGCGAACCACTCCCCATAAAGCACTGGCAGAAGTCCGTGATCTCCTGGGAGATGCCCCCAGAACAACTGATATGTTGATCGAACACCTGCATAAGATACAGGATCATTACCACCATATTTCTAATCAACACATTCTGGCTCTGTCGATTGAAATGGAATTACCCATGGCAGAAGTGTATGAGACGGCGACCTTCTATCATCATTTTGATGTAACCAAAGCAGACATGCTCCCACCTCCTCCTCTTACTATTCGTGTCTGCGATTCATTGACCTGTGAGATGTTTGGTGCCAGGAAACTGATAAACGAGTTACAGCAATCGACAGATAGCCAGACCCTTAGAGTCCAACCGGTACCTTGCGTAGGGCGTTGTGCAGGTGCTCCTGTTTCCGTAGTCGGGACCCATCCCATCGAAAATGCTAATCTCGATAAAATTAATTCCGCTATTAAAGACAAAAAAACGAAAGCAAAGATACCTGCATATATTGATTATCAGAAATATAAAAACACTGGTGGTTATAAGACGTTACTGGACTGCGTAACCGGTAAATTTCAAAGAGAAGATATTATCAAAATAATGGAAGACTCCAATCTGCGTGGCCTGGGTGGTGCCGGATTTCCTGCCGGTCGTAAATGGCGCATCTTAAGTGAACAACCCAAACCCAGGATGATTGCCATCAATATTGATGAAGGAGAACCTGGGACATTTAAAGACCGTTATTACCTCGAGCGTGATCCACATCGTTTCATCGAAGGCACCTTAATCGCGCACTGGGCGATTGAAGCAGATGCCGTTTATATTTACTTACGTGATGAATATGCAGGTTGTCGCACGATGTTGGAACGCGAACTGGAATCGCTAAAACAGGACCCACCTTGCGAACTACCTGAGATCCATTTACGACGCGGTGCCGGTGCTTATATCTGCGGTGAAGAATCCGCCATGATTGAATCCATTGAAGGCAAAAAAGGTATACCACGTCTGCGCCCACCTTATGTCGCTCAAGTCGGATTATTTGGTCGTCCTACTCTCGAGCAAAACATGGAAACCATGCACTGGGTCAGGGACATCATTGAAAAAGGTGCTAACTGGTTCGCCTCGCATGGTCGCCACAAGCGTAAGGGCTTACGCTCATTTTCAGTTAGTGGACGAGTTAAGAAACCCGGTGTCCATCTGGCCCCGGCCGGAATAACTATCCGGGAGTTGATAGATGAATATTGTGACGGAATGCTTGATGGACACGAATTTTATGGTTACTTCCCTGGCGGTGCATCAGGTGGCATCTTGCCCGCCTCAATGGATTCTATCCCGCTCGATTTCGATACCTTGCAACCTTATGGTTGTTTTATTGGTTCTGCGGCCATAGTCATACTCTCGAATAAAGACAGTGCTAAGACCATGGCCTTGAACGCCATGCGCTTTTTTGAAGATGAATCCTGCGGTCAATGTACGCCGTGTCGGGTAGGCGCTTCTAAAGCAGTCAAACTAATGGAGAAGGAAGAATGGGACCAGCCATTGTTAGAAGAACTTGCGAAAACAATGGAAGATGCCTCCATTTGCGGCTTGGGCCAGGCCGCGCCTAACCCATTACGTTGTGCAATTAAATACTTCCCAGAGGAATTTAAATAATGGCAGCGAATACAGAATATCTAAACGAGAAAACTATCCAGTTTTCGTTAAATGGACATATCATTATTTCTGACGGCGATGAGACCATACTCCAGGCCGCCAAACGCTATGGTATTGAGATACCACATCTGTGTTACAAAGAAGGTTACCGGCCAGATGGCAACTGTCGTGTGTGCGTGGTCGAGATTGAAGGTGAACGCGTCCTAGCGGCGTCATGCTGTCGCAAACCAACAGATGGAATGAATATTCACAGTAATAATGAACGTGCTACACATTCGCAAAAAATGGTTGCTGAATTATTGCTATCTGATATGCCACAACAGGGAAAATCGCCCTATCGCCTGAATTCCGAATTGGATCATTGGGCCGAAAAATTGAAAGTATGTCATCCCCGATTTGAATCACGCGAACAACCTGTATCTGATCTTTCACATCCCGCTATTGCAGTCAACCTAGACGCCTGCATTCAATGTACGCGTTGTGTACGTGCCTGTCGTGAAGAGCAGGTTAATGATGTTATTGGTTATGCCTTTCGCGGCAAACATGCAGAAATCGTTTTTGACATGGGTGAACCGATGGGTGAGAGCACCTGCGTGGCGTGTGGCGAGTGTGTACAAGCCTGCCCAACCGGGGCCTTAATGCCGGCAAAAAATGTTGGCTTGGTTGAACCGGAGAGAAAAGTCGATTCGGTTTGTCCTTATTGTGGCGTGGGCTGCTTGTTAACCTTTAATGTTAAAGATAATTATATTCAACATATTGATGGTCGGGATGGCCCTTCGAATCACTCACGTTTATGTGTTAAGGGACGCTATGGGTTTGATTATGTACATCACCCGGATCGCTTAACAAAACCACTGGTTCGTAAAAAAGGTGCTGCTAAAACAACTCAACTAACCAGCCCTAGTGAGTTACATAAATATTTCAGAGAAGCTAGTTGGGATGAGGCTCTGGAAACAGCTGCATCAGGATTTCGTAACATCAGGGATGATGAAGGCCCACAAGCATTGGCTGGCTTTGGCTCAGCCAAAGGCAGTAACGAAGAAGCTTACTTGTTTCAAAAACTGGTACGCACCGGATTCGGAACAAATAATGTTGATCATTGCACTCGGCTTTGCCATGCATCTTCTGTTGCTGCATTACTTGAGACAATCGGATCAGGTGCTGTTTCTAACCAGGTTGCAGATGGTACCCAGGCTAAAGTAATTTTAGTTATCGGTGCAAGGCCTAACGATAACCACCCCGTTGCTGCAACATTCATGAAGAATGCAGCCAAACGAGGCAGTAAATTGATTTTGATCGAACCCTACAGTTCTGAAATGTACCTACACGCACACAAATTTCTACAATTACGTCCCGGAACCGATGTGATGTTATTAAATGGCATGATGCACACCATTATTTCCGAGAACCTGCACGATCCAAAATTTATCGACGAACATACCATCGGATTTGAAGAGCTAAGGGAAACCGTACTCAGATATTCACCTGAATCAGTCGCACCGGTTTGCGGCATACCTTCGGAAACAATTAAGGAAGTTGCCCGTTTATATGCTACAGCTGAATCTGCCATCATCTTTTGGGGCATGGGTATTTCCCAGCACGTACATGGAACTGACAATGCCCGTTGTTTGATTTCACTGGCATTGATGACGGGTCAAATTGGCCGACCTAACACGGGCCTACATCCTTTACGTGGTCAAAATAATGTCCAAGGTGCTTCCGACGTTGGATTAATACCTATGGTCTACCCGGATTATCAAAGTGTTGCTGATACTGAAGTCAAAACAAAGTTCGAAGAGCTATGGGCCACAGAACTGGATCCGAATCCAGGTAAAACTGTTGTCGAGATCATACATGCTGCACATAACGGTGACATTAACGGTATGTATATCATGGGTGAAAATCCGGCCATGTCCGATCCGAACTTGAACCATGCCAGAGAGGCGCTATCGATGTTGGATCATCTCGTAATACAGGATATCTTTTTTACTGAAACCTGCAGTTATGCGGATGTTATCTTACCTGCTTCTGCCTTTCCGGAAAAAACAGGTACTTTTACCAATACTGATCGACGCGTCCAATTAGGACGGCAGGCAATTAATCCGCCAGGAAATGCTTGCCAAGATTTATGGATAATTCAGGAAATCGCAAAACGCTTGGGGCTTGACTGGCATTATACCGGCCCTGCAGACGTCTTTGCAGAGATACGTAAGGCAACGCCAAGCATGGCCGGCATAACCTGGGAACGTTTGGAAAGCGAAGACTCTCTTACTTACCCATTAGAGAATGAAGGCGACCCGGGTGAACCGGTCATATTTAAAGACGGCATATTCCCGATTGAGGGTGGCAAAGGTCGATTCGTCTCTGCTGATTATATTAAGGCTGCAGAATTACCTGATGATGATTTTTCTTTTATCTTCCTGACGGGGCGGCAACTTGAACACTGGCATACCGGTACTATGACGCGCCGCGCAAGAGTACTTGATGCCATTGAACCCTCGCCATACATCTTGATTAACCCGGCTGATTTAAAGGAATTTAATCTAATAGCTGGAGATTTAATTTCTGTTGAGTCCCGGCGAGGAAAGATAACTGTAGCAACACGTAGCGATGAAGGCATGCAAAAAGGTGTTGTCATGATGCCGTTTACCTATCATGAAGCAGCTGCCAACCTGATTACCAATGAAGCTTTGGATCCGTTTGGCAAGATTCCTGAGTTCAAGTTTTGTGCTGTACGTCTTGTCCCACTTAATGCAAACCAGGAGTTTGATAGAACTCTGGCTCCAATGATGGAGAAACATATATGACATCTGTTGAAAACATAGAAACTGAAGTAAGTTGTACTGGGTTCAGATTCTAGTGGCTATACTGCGGCGTTTCGTGCGAAAGATTTTGACAACAAAACTACTCTAATTGAAAAACATTTGTCATTAGGTAGTGTATGTTTTAATGTTGACTGTAGCACAACAAAAATCCTCTAATTAGTGAAACACTGAGTTCCATCATTTTCCAAACTAGAACGCATTATAGTCGTAATGCATGTCAATCATTAATATCCTTTACTGGCTTAATCGTTTGAATCTTATACGTAGACTTCTTATTTTGAACTTTCATGTCTCCAGTCCATCGTCTGGTTGTTTTTATCACCACATTAAGTTGATCTAATATTCTCGTTACAATATGGTTAATCATATCATCAAGATTTTTAGGATGATTATAAAATGCTGGTATTGGCGGTATTATTGTTACACCCATCTTCGATAGTCTGATCATATTTTGTAAATGTATTTGATTTAACGGACTTTCTCTTGGAACGATTACTAATGGTAGACTTTCTTTAAGGATCACATCAGCTGCACGATGTATCAGGTTATCACCTAGTCCATTGGCAACCGCCGCCAAAGTTCTCATAGAGCATGGCACAATAATCATTCCATCAACACGGAATGAACCAGATGAAATTGCAGCTCCTAAATTGTTCGAGTCATAATATATATCTGCTAAACTTTTGACATCTTTTATGGACAGCCCAGTTTCGTGTTGAATAGTCTGCAATCCCCATTTACTCACAACAAGATGTGTTTCTATTCCTGCGCCAGACAATGCCTCCATAGTTCTAATTCCAAAAATAGAACCACTAGCTCCTGTTATGGCCACTACAATGCGTCGCAGATTATCCAATTTATTCTACCTCCAGAGCAACAATATAAAATATCTGTATAAACCATAATGACTCTTTTAGTTTTCAACTTCCAAGCTTCAACTATGAGCATAATAGGTTTTTGCAATAATAACCCAACAATCATCTATTTCCATAAGCGATAAACAATCCGTATACCATTCACCAAGATGTAAATCTACAACTCTAACAGTTGCCAAAGGGCCATCTATATCTAAAGTATGGATAGACATATCATAAACTTCATTGATATCTGCAGGTACTGGTAGCGCAGCCAGCTTTGAAATAAATTCGTCAAGCGTTGCTGATTCCAACTCACCATTCCTCATACCCCACATCACTACATCTGGATGAAACACTTCTCTTAGGAGAGATTCATCACTATAGTAAAGAGCTTGTAAATAATTATTCACAACATCAATTACTTTATATTCAGTCGATTTAGAATCATCATTCAATTCTTGACCTAATCGTGACTTGTTGTTCATAAAATATTCTCCATTATTTACTATTTAAAATGTCTATAATCTGTTCTACATAAAATTAATAGAAAGCGTTACAAGTTTGGACTGCACCATAACCAATACCGGTTATATGGGCCATATTTTCCATAAATTGAAGATGAATATCTGACATATATAAGAATCCTTTAAGAAGTATTGCACCAAGATTTCATTATATCCTTGTAAATACCGACAGCTTGTTCTATGCGAGATATATAACAATATTCATCAGATTGATGAGCAAGCTCAGGCTCGCCTGGCCCCAAAATTAGAACTGGAATATTACTATTACTAGCTGATTTAAACGCACATGCATCAGTAAAGTAATTTGCTCCGCGCGGTAAGATTTCCTGACCGACATGATGCTTACAAATATCAAAAACTTTTTGTACCCAATAATGATCTTCTTTCGTCCAGACTGCATCAAGATCGATAATCGTTGACATATTTTCTATTTCAGGCTTTAGATAATGAGTAATTTCGTCTTTGATTTTGTTATGGTTAATGTTAGGCGTGGTTCTAATATCAACTCCTATATGAACAATATCCGGAATTGAGTTAATATTCATACCACCATTTATAGTGCCAACATTTATTGTCGGGCCACCCAATATTTCATGTGGCGTCTCATCGAAAATGAATGTTTCCAGTTTGTTAACAATCTTTGCACCACGATATATTGCATTAACACCTATTTCTGGCATCGAGCCATGTGCTGTCTTGCCATCAGCAAATATATCAAGCCAAAGTGCACCTTTGTGTCCAAGCAGTGGATAATTAGCCGTAGGTTCACCAACTATAATTGCATCCACTTTGCGAAATATTTCGTTAACTTCGCAGAGGTGAAAGGCACCCTGACACCCTGTTTCTTCACTTGCAGTTATGGCTAAAATTATTCCAGGCGTTTCATCATCATTTAAATCATCGGCCAGATCCAACGCAGCACAAACGATAGCCGCAACACCTGATTTCATATCGCTCGTACCCCGACCAAAAAGTTTATCCCCAGAAATCTCGCCTGAAAAAGGATCAACAGACCACGCGGCATCGCCAAGTGGCACAGTATCAAGATGACCTGTAAAACAGATTATTTTCTCCTCGTTACCTCTGACTGTACTAGCCACAAGGCTGGTCCGTGTATCCGCAAATTCGAAATAATCTACTGAGAAACCTGCGTTTTCAAGCAAGCTTCCTATTATTCTAGTCGCCTCACATTCATTGCCTGGTGGATTTATTGTGTTTAACTGAACAAGTTTTTGGGTCAGGTCAATTACACGAATCATAATTGTATATTTTTAAAATATTGATTTAGTTATAATTATTTAAAGATCTGTAAGACATTTTCTTACCCCCCATTTCTAGATTCGGCAGGGCACTAACACTGGGCAAGGCCTTAAACTGTTCGTATCTGACTTTAATTTAGAGTTGCATGATAGTCAAGAATCTTTAAAATAATTAAATACTTATTTAATATAATAATGATAATTGATACTAAATCCATGACTTGAACTAATTATTAAAGACTAAAATCAAGCTTGCATACTAATCAAGATTCTTTCATAATATGAATCATTATTTAAGTTGTTGGGAGCGCAAGTCATTGGGCTCAGGATCGCAGACACCGGAGTATACAATCATCCAGTTCGATCCAGGGTGATTCGTACAACAGACTTAGAATTTGTCAAATAATCAACTTGGCAAAAGCAAACAAGATAATGCTCCAAATTCTAATACGAGGAAAGAGAACATATGACGGGGCCAACTATTAATATTGGAGCGTTAAATTATTATCTAATAGTAAAAGACCAAAAGACTGATTTTTTTCTTGCCAATAAGCTTTTGGCGTTTCTTGCTTGTATCTCCTCGGCAGATAGTATCTTGACATGAACCAATTGCCTTTGAATTAGCTAGAAAGGATACGATAAATGAACACTGATAAGTTTACCGAAGAGCATGAGTGGGTACGGCTAGAAGATAACGATATTGTCATAGTTGGTATCACTGATTATGCTCAGGATCAACTGGGTGATATCGTCTATGTTGACTTGCCTGAGCTTAATATAGTAATTAGTCAGAATGCAGAGATATCCACTATTGATTCAACGAAGTCTGCTAGCGAAATAAAATCTCCTGTATCGGGTAAGGTAATAGAAATTAACGAGCAGTTGCTCGAAGATCCTTCTCTTATCAATAAAGACCCTGCTGGCGCGGGCTGGTTCTTTAAAGTACAGCTATCCAATCCTGATGAGCTCGACCAACTTATGGATGAAGAAGCTTATCAAGCCTTTGTATCGAATTAAAAATCAATATGACTATGCCAAGAGTTATTATAAAAGGAAAAACACTATGACTCACGCCAGCGCGTCTTTGAGTATCCTTGAACAACACGATGATTTCATCCGCAGGCACGTCGGTCCTGGCAAAGAAGAACAAAGTGAAATGCTTTCTGTATTAGAATGTTCAACATTGGATGAACTGATCCAACGTGTAGTTCCTTCAGATATACGTTCTGACAAGCTCTTGGATCTGGATGAAGCCCGGACAGAAACCGAGATTATTACTGAACTCAAATCAATAGCAGCAAAAAATCAGATATTTAAATCTTATATCGGTATGGGTTATTATGGTACATATACACCAGCCGTTATCCAACGAAACTTGCTAGAGAACCCGGCCTGGTACACATCCTATACACCTTACCAAGCTGAAATCTCGCAGGGAAGATTGGAGGCATTGCTCAATTTTCAGACAATGATCACAAGTATGACTGGCCTACAATTGGCTAATGCTTCGTTGCTTGACGAAGCAACTGCAGCTGCAGAAGCAATGACTCTTTGCAAGAGTCAAAATAAACATAACAAAAGCAATATCTTCTTTATGGCGAAAGATTGTCACCCACAAACTATCGACGTTGTTAAAGGACGGGCTAAACCATTAGACATAAAGATTGTTATAGGCGATCCACTGTGCGACCCAGTAATACATGACTGTTTTGGGATGCTGTTACAGTATCCAGGTACATACGGAGATATAAACGATTACCGTGAATTGATCGATGCCGCTCGAAAAAACCATACAATGACGGTGATGGCAGCTGACCTGCTTGCACTTACCCTGCTTACACCCCCCGGGGAGTTGGGAGCGGATGTAGCTATTGGCAGTACTCAGCGATTCGGTGTACCACTGTTTTTTGGGGGCCCTCATGCTGCCTACATAGCTACCCATGAATCCCACAAACGTGCTTTGCCAGGCCGTCTGGTAGGTGTATCTGTTGACTCCCATGGTGAACCAGCGTATCGGCTCGCATTACAAAGCAGAGAGCAACATATTCGCCGTGAAGGGGCGACTAGTAATATATGCACTGCCCAGGCACTGCTTGCTATTATAGCCTCCATGTATGCGATTTATCACGGACGTGAAGGTCTGCAGACTATTGCGAAACGAATTAATCGGCTAACCTCTATTCTAGCTACTGGTTTAGATAAACTAGGCTGGCAAGTACTTACAGATGTTTATTTCGATACTATTACTGTAGATACTGGGACCAGTACATCGTCAATTCATTCAATTGCTCGTGAACATCAAATCAATTTACGTTATGTAAATTCAAATGTCATCGGCATATCTCTGGATGAAACTACTAGCCGTGAAGACGTAGAGAAATTACTTTCAGTATTTTCCTCTGGTCTCGACATTCCGAAAATCGAACAACTTGATAACGAATGTAACAATGCTATCCCTGACTCATTGCAAAGGAGCTGTGATTACCTTACCCATCCAGTTTTTAACAACCATTGTTCAGAAACCAAGATACTGCGTTATATGAGGCAATTGGCTGACCGGGACATAGCTTTGGACAGATCGATGATTCCTCTTGGTTCCTGCACGATGAAACTTAATGCTACTACAGAAATGTTGCCGGTATCTTGGGAAGCGTTTAATAATATCCATCCATTTGCACCGGCAGATCAAACTGAAGGTTATCAACATCTGATTGCCGATCTGGAACGTATGCTTTGTACTATCACCGGATATGATGCTGTGTCCTTGCAACCGAATTCAGGTGCACAAGGCGAGTACGCTGGTTTGCTAGCTATTTGTAACTACCACAAGAGTCGCGGCGAAGGTCATCGTAATATCTGCCTCATCCCCAGCTCCGCCCATGGTACTAACCCGGCATCAGCACATATGGCCGGTTTGAATGTGGTGGTTGTTTCCTGTGATGATCAGGATGGAACCGTGGATGTGAATGACCTCCGTATCAAAGCAGAAAAGTATTCAGAAAATCTAGCGGCATTAATGATTACCTATCCTTCTACCGCCGGTGTATACGGAACAGCAATTCGCGAGATATGCGACATTATCCACGAACATGGTGGACAAGTTTACATTGATGGTGCGAATCTCAATGCCATGATAGGACTGTGTAAGCCTGGAGAGTTTGGAGGTGACGTTTCGCATCTAAACCTACACAAAACATTCTGTATACCTCATGGTGGCGGTGGTCCTGGTGTTGGTCCGATCACAGTTGCTAAACATTTAGCACCATTCCTGCCAAGCCATCGTATTTTAGATGAAAAGCAAATAACAAATGGTGTTATGCCAGTCGCTGCGGCGCCTTGGGGCAGTGCAGGCATACTACCGATCACATGGACATACATCCGTTTGATGGGACGCAAAGGACTTAACTATGCTTCATGCATTGCCATATTAAATGCCAACTATGTGTTGAAGCGTCTCGAACCGCATTACCCAATACTTTACACTGGTGCCGAAGGTCTTGTTGCACATGAGGGTATCATTGACCTTCGCCCTATAAAGAAAGCCTCTGGCATTACTGCTGAAGATATAGCTAAACGACTCATCGATTATGGTTTCCATGCACCGACCATGTCTTTTCCAGTCCCAGGAACGTTTATGATCGAGCCAACTGAAAGCGAATCGAAGCTTGAGCTTGACCGATTCTGTGATGCCATGATCACTATACGTGATGAAATCCGTGCAGTGGAAAATAATAAAATCGATCCCGTGGATAACCCGCTTCAAAATGCGCCTCATACCATCACCGATCTTACACGCAAATGGCAACATCCATATACCCGCGAACAAGCTGTCTTTCCAATGGCCTCGTTGCGTAAGAATAAATATTGGTCTCCTGTTGGACGTATTGATAACGCCCAAGGTGACCGCCAATTATTCTGTACTTGCCCACCCATAAGTAGTTATGAAGCGGATAAGGACTCAATAAAAACTGTACCAAAATATACTGTAGTAAATGCATAACAAAAGAAATCCCTTGTCTTAATTAAGCCAAGAGTTGTAATTAGCATTTATCTTTTTTCTAAAACTAATTCTGGAGTGATACATTAAAAATAACTTTCAGGAAAACTCAATAAAGATGTCTGTCCTATTCCAATTAATCAGTACTAGTTTACATTGCTGTAAAGACACGTGAACCAGCATTTTTAGACTAAAAAAATTCTTACACTTTAAAGGTTAGAACTCATAACAATTTATTTTGGATATTGAATGTATTAAAAACGTGTGTGAGTCTGATAACAATATAAATTACAAGGCATATTCCAAAAACTTAAGCCATCAGCGTTATTGAAGACTGACTTAGTTAAAATTCTATAAAGCTAAATAAGAGATCATATATGAACGACGATAAAAAAGAATTAAACCTTGCCCAAACACCACTGAATAATTTGCATAAAGAGCTGGGAGCAACGATGGTGGAATTTGCAGGTTATGAAATGCCAATGTCTTATCCTACAGGTGTTCTCCACGAACATCAGCATACGCGTGACCAAGCAAGCTTATTTGATGTTTCTCACATGGGTCAAGTTAAACTTACAGGCAAAAATGCAGCGGTTGCACTAGAGACTCTATTGCCTGGTAACATTGTTGGTTTAAAGCCATTTCACCAGAGATATTCAGTCTTCACAAACGACCTAGGTGGAATATTGGATGATCTTATAGTTACTAATATAGATGATCATCTTTTATTGGTCTTTAATGCTGCATGTAAAAAACAAATTATCAATCATTTAAGAAAACAACTATCTGGAAGTAAATGTTCTATTGAAGTACTTGAAGATCATGCATTACTAGCCCTGCAAGGTCCTGCTGCTCATTTGGTACTTTCCCGCTTTATCCCAGATGTAACAACATTAAAATTCATGCGTGCTGCCTGGATGAATATCGATGATACCCGTTGTCTTATAACTAGATGCGGTTATACCGGTGAAGATGGTTTCGAGATATTGGTACCAGCTGATCGTGCTTTGAAAATTACACTTCTCTTGCTAGACCAAACTGAAGTTGCGCCGGCAGGGTTGGGGGCTAGAGATACTTTACGTTTGGAAGCGGGATTTTGTTTATATGGACAGGACATTGACACAACCACCACTCCAATAGAAGCGAGTCTAGAATGGACCGTATCAAAGGTTCGCCGGCTTGGAGGTGATCGTCCTGGCGGCTATCCGGGCGCGAAAATCATTAATAAGCAACTCACTGAGGGTATTACGCGCAAACTAGTAGGTTTTAGTCCTCAAAGTAAATCACCAGTACGAAAGGGGACGAAAATCCTTGATTCAAATAAGCAAGTGGTTGGTCACGTGACAAGTGGTGGTTTCGGACCTACTCTCGGTCTACCACTAGCTATGGGGTATGTGGATTCAACATCTGCATATGAGTCCAACGAACTTACTGCAACCTTGCGAGGGAAACCAATATCAATGATAGTAACATTCCCACCTTTTGTACCCCATAGGTATTACTACGGTTAATCTTCACAGTATTGGAGGCAATAACGTATAACTATTGTGTCAATCGTGGCAAAACCATGATTATAGATGAAAAGATTACAGTCCATTTATAAGCTCTGCGACATGTTGACCGTCGGTCTGTATCTACAATCAGGCAAGTATTCCCTATTGTTGAATGTGTATCAGAATGTAGGTGGAGTATTGATCCAAATTATACGCGTCTCTGTTTTACCTGGATTACGATAACCATGTAATAAATCCGATGGGAAAAAGAAACTATCTCCAGAATTTAAATGATAAGTTTTATCTTCAACGATAAGCTCCAATTCACCTTCAAGGATATAACCGACCTCTTCACCCGTATGTGTAATACACCCTTCGCTGCCCCCACCGGGAGTGACAATATGAATTGCACCTGATAAAAGTTGACTCTCTGGATATGGTACGAGCCATTCCAGTTTAACACCTACATTCTTACGCAGATTGTTTGTACCCGTCGGGATAAGGTGGCGCTCTCCTTCACGCATGACAATCCGATCATTATTGTCCGGCAATGAAAACAAAGATCCTATTGAAGTATCCAGATGGGCTAAGATTCTATGTAACATACGCAAAGAGGGTTGCACTTTATTATTTTCGATCTTGGATAAAAGACTTTCGGAACAATTTACCATTTCAGCAAGTTCCCGTAATCTTAATCCACGAACAAGACGTGCATGTCGTAGGTGTAAACCTATATTGAGATATTTTTGATCCTCATCCGTAACATGAGTAGAATTATCGTTCGTATTCTTCCTCATGCTTTTTTTCGCCGCTTTTTTACTGGGTTTTTTCTTGCTCACACTTTTCATGTTTATATCTTTTAACCTTAATCTATGCCTGAATATCTCTCATGTAATTATCGTGCATGTATAAATATTAAAATAAAAATATCTAAACTTAATAAAAACCTCAAGATAATGTTATATCGATCTAACATTATTATCTAACTATTTTGACGAATTATAGTGTTTATAACCAAGTAATACGCCACAAATAAGACGCGATAATATAGATTACAAGCTATATAGTTTCTTAATATCTTCTATGTATATATAAGGATAAAGCGATCAACTTTATAGATAATTTAAATGTTGAGTAGACTTTTTACTCATTAAAAATTGTCCTCCCCCATGCCCTAAAATGCATCTTCTAAACACTATTAACCCTTGATCCATGCAGGCGCACTTGGTCGTCGTATAGGCCGCCCACCTATTGAGCGTCCTGCACCGATGGGAATTTCCAATGAAGCTTTCCACTCCGAAGTTTGCTTACCCAACTTATTAAAGTTATCAAAAGAACTGCACACTAGCTCTGACGACAAGCCCTGCACGATAAAAACTAATCGTGAACGTCGTTTTTGTTCAGGCCATTTTTTCATGTGTACTGGGGGATGCACCACATGCTGAACACCATGTATGGCTATTGGTGCATCAGTCCCGGCAACATTTAATATGCCCTTCACCCGCAGTATGCGATCGCCATGTGCGTGTAGCAACATCGTCAACCAGATACCAAATACAGTCCAATCTAATTCATGCTCAAATTCCCAAGAGAAAGAACGAAATTTTTCGATATGCGAATCATGGACAGAATTTATTTTTGCACCATCGAATGGTTGTTTGACACCTTCAGTCATATCAAGCCAGTCATTAATGGAGTCCGGATCAGGTGATGGATCATAATGAATATCTCTCAGTAACTCGTTCGGTGCTATTCCCCCAATGTCTGAGCGTATAATAGTGACCGACTGGTTTATCCGACGAATCGTTGTCTCTACTGCTTCAATCTGTTCGATACCAGCAAGATCACATTTTGTAACCACTGCCTTGTTTGCATAGATGATCTGCCGGACAGACTCACTATAGCGATCCAATGTTTGTAAACCTGCAATAGCATCGACAGTAGCGATGACTCCACAGAATTCAAACATCTGGGTAATACGTGGATCAGATCTAAGGGTACTCAACACGGGAACAGGATCGGCCAGACCACTGGTCTCTATAACCAGACGCGAAAATGGCTTAATACGCCCTTCGCGGCGCAAGTCAACTAAACGACGGATAGAACTGGCTAGATCTTCACGGATTGTGCAGCAAATACAACCACCTTCCAACACAACAGTTTCTTCTTCACTTGTCTCCACCAGTTCATGATCCAAACCAACCTCACCAAACTCATTAACCAATACGACCGTATTGGCAAATTCATGATGGCGCAGAAAATGGTGCAGCAGTGAAGTCTTGCCGCTACCGAGAAACCCGGTGAACACATATAAAGGTAACAAACTTTCAGACATTGGCATGCTAATTTCCGCCAGAAAGATGTTCAATTAATTGCGAGTCGAGAGGATCACACGGGCTGCCTAATAGTTCTTCGGCAACGGCCCAGATACTACTCAATTGATAGACTTCTTTAGATTGTCCTGCTTCGTTAACCAACAAATAAGACGAGCCACCCCAGTCCTTAAGTTCCAGGCCATAATGATCAAACAAGGGTTTGAGTAATGTTACCCGACGATTGCGTTCCAAACGACGGGTAACTTTATTCCCCTTCCAGCTAAACTCGGAACGCCCTGTCATATCTGTCCAATGGTTACTACTTCCCAGCACAGAGCAAAGCGCACACATGAGACTTATAAACCCCTATTCATATAGTATATTCTCAAAATAATACTTTATGGCCCTTCAGACCACTCATTTAATTTACCATCGTAAAAGGGTAATTCATCAACATAGGGTTTATGGCTGCCATCACCGATCACTTTACGCAAATGTGCAGCAACCTCTTCACCAGTGGCAATCCAAACATCACCTTTGGCTTGCATTTGCTTAATCATTTCCTTGACCATCATAGCACGGGCAACCTGACCGCTACAAAAAGGGTGAAAGCAATTCAACCAGAAACCATTGTGTTCCCACATAGCTTCAAACTCTGACATATAAACTGCCATCGCGTCTTGTGGAGATTTTATTGGCATCATGTAATCCAGATCATGGTTATGCACAAAATGCGGCCAATCATCTAACTGCCAACTTCCTGGTAATTCAACCAAATCACCTTTGGAACACTTTAACAAATGCGGAACATCTTCACCCATGAGTGAACAATCGTAAGTGAACCCAAGATCTATTAATATTTCCAGGGAATGCTTGGAGAACTTATACCAGGGGGCACGATAACCGCGCGGTGCCTGGCCGGCTACTTCAGCGATAGCTTCAAAGCCCCTTTTGGTCCAGTATGCCTCTTGGTCCTTGGTTATTTCATGTGGGCCTTCATGCAGATAACCGTGATGGGCAACTTCATGGCCCGCTTCTACCATCATCCGGATCGCTTCAGGAAATCTTTCGGCACACCAGCCCGGCACACAGAAAGTATGTTTCACTCCCAGCTCTTCACAGAAATTGATGATTCGTTCAACGGCGATCATCGGTCCATAACGTAACATAGAGTTGGTACTAATTCGGGTATCTGCATCATTAGGATGCGCCAGATGTAGGATACTATCTGAATCCATATCCCAGGTGAATGTAACAGCGCATCGGGCACCGTTTGGCCAAGGTACAGGGTTCTTAATCATTGTAAACCTCCTCTCACTAATAAACTCAGTTCGTTTTCTTTAATTTTTAACATCAGTTGTGGCAACACCATCAACTTGGACTAATGCACCATCCAATGGCAATCCATCTACCCGAACTACTGTAAACGCGGGTGTTACCGTTCCCAATATTCGAGTCAATGCTTTATTCATATCTTTATATGTATGTTGCAGATTTTTGTGTTCACTATCTGCGACATAAAACAGATTTAATTTTTTGAGATCAACTAGACTTGCATTAGCCTGCCTGAGTATTCTTTCCATGGCACTCATCGCACTTTCAAGTTGACGGACATGATCACCAACAAACTCTATGCGTCCATCATCATCGAGGGCTAACAACCCAGCAATATATATTTTGTTATCTGCTTTGATGGCTGGGGCGGCTGATGAAGGGAACCCCGCATTGGGTAGTACAGCTAAGTCGTGGATGGGAATATTGTTCCCACCTAGCGCTGCCAAAGCTTCGATTTCCAGCATCAAACCATCGTAAAGAAGATTTACACCAATAGCAGAAATTGCCAGGCCGGGGCTATCATTTTTCTTACCAACTTCATTCAGAATTAATGCAAGTAATTTTCTGGATGCCGCATCATCTCCGTCATCTTTATAATATATTTTGAGCTGAACAATATTGTCAAAATCACCACCCGCGTCTTTCAATACGTTTTCGATATAGCGTAAAACATTACGGGTTTGTGCCTTAACATCACCTGCATCAACAGCTCTGCCTTTTTTATCAGCAGAGATTTGACCACCGACAATAACTTTATTGCCAGTACGCCAACCTTGCGAAAGAGGGACAGCAATACTCCAATCCCAACTATCGGTTGGCATAATACGCTGGCGCTGTTGTAGCTTTTCATGAGCAAGTGCAACCCCTTCGATTTGAATCATACATCCCTTATAAGGCATGCCTCTTACTCGAACAGCCGTCGCGGCAGGTCCGGGATCCGGCAGATATTCAAGCCGGACTTTTGTCATCGTCTCCCAATACGTTGTTGCTTCTTCCTCTGGTCCGTTATAAACGTAGTAAGTATTCAACTTAACAAGATTGGAGAGATCCAGTCCTGCGGTTGCAAGACATTTATTCATATTTTCAAAAACCACACGTGTCTGCTGCTCTATATCACCCGCGTGGATCACCTCACCTGTATTATCTAACGGCAACTGCCCACCTACGTAATACAAATTACCAACTTGTAAAATAATTGGAAAATCCTTACTAAATTCCATCATCTTAATACATCTAAATGAACTAATTTTATGGTGATTATGTAATACCGAAATATGTCTTTCACTGTAGTTATTAATTATCATAAAAAAACTTACCCTATAATAATACCGAAGGAGTTTAATTACTCACACCGAAATAATTACCTAAAGTGCGCTTTTAGCTATATTTACTACATACTAAAATGCTAAACATAATCACGAAACAGTCGATAAGCCATATCCATATGTCAACAAATGTATCGATACTTAAAGCATACTTATTACAACAGTAAATCCAGATAGAGCTCATTAAGCTGAACCCGGGCATAACAATAATGATTTATTTGTCCAGATATCTGGTCTTATATTCGTGGTCCTTTATGTATTGATCTATGTCAATGTCACTGAAATCAAGCTCGGATTTAACCTTTTCATAAACAGCTTTTAACTTTGCTGCCGTAGGTTCAGCCTTCCTCGGCCGTGGATCGGCATCTTTCGGAAAATATTCCGGCACCTTTACTGTCGCATCAATGCCTATTGCCGAACCCTTGGTTTGTGGCAAACTTGGTTCAGGCGGCATACCGGCAAGTGATGCATCTCTGAAATGCACATTACTATCTCCCTCTATATATACATCCCTTCCAGGTTGCACATTGGCAGAAAGTGCCATCGTAATCTCACCCCAGTTACGAACATCAATATCATCATCAACAACAATGATCCATTTCACTCGTTGATTTAACGCCCAGATGGCATGCATTATCTGCCGACCAAAATGCTTGATAGGCTTGAAGTCGATTGATACAACAACAATGCCGTTATGCTCTCCGAAAGGCCAAGGCAACGAAGCGACATCATGTACTCCTGTGGGTAATATTTGTTTGATTTCGCGCATTTTGATGTCGGAATTGAATGCGGCCAACGGCAAGTGGTCCCATACTGGCGGCGACCATAGCTCTACACTTGTTGGCCATATTGGTTTATTCCGATGTGTTACACACGTCACTACAGTCTTCATGACATGTTCAGGTGCACGTGGTACAAACCCATGGAATGAAGATGGTGGTCCATCATTACGATAATTTTCTGCTGGATAGCCGGGTTGCACCAATCCTTCGACAACAAATTCTGCACTAGCCGGTACTTCCAGATCCACTGTCTCGCACTTTACCAGTTCAACAGGTTTGCCACGTAAGCCGCCTGCTACTTTATACTCATCGACACCATACTTGACGACATACCCAGCAACATATTCAAGCACCGGATCAACCCCGGCGGCAATGGCTATTTCCATCGGCTGACCCGGGTCTCTTTGCATCCACTTCACATAATGTATACCAGCATGATTAATACCTGGGACAAGGTATGAATTAATGACCGTACGCAGTTCCTCTTCGGGATAGGGTTCATTCGTTAATGGATCATAATCTCCCATTCCATGCCAGTAGACACCCACATTTCGTATACCCGTTTCTGGATCTTTAGTGACACTATTATCCAAAGTAAAATAAGCAGAGCGCTCAAGTTCCTGCATCTTAAACCTTGGGACCTGTTTTCTGAGATCGACGTCCTTACCCTTGAATATGTTCTCCTTACAGGGGCCAGTCTCAACTATCACTGGATCAATCCATGTCGTCGGATCATTTAATACACGTTCAACTTTTTCTACTGCTTCAAAATAATCTAAACAACCAAAAGCCAGTGCACAACGAGCATATGAACCCCATTCAGCGCCAAGCACACGGGCATCACAATTTAAATTATCCATCTTGTTCATCAGAACAGCCGGACCTTTAATGGCACCTATCCATCTTGTTAGTGCGGCATATTCGCCATCAATACCGATAGGCGCATTAATTTCCTGTAACTGGCCTGCCTTTTTCAACTGTTCAATAAAATCACGCAGACTGTCATAGGGATAGTTGATTTCACAATCAATCGGAATTCGGGTTGGGGAACCAATAATATCGCCAGGCCTAATTTGCATGGCTGCTGCTTTTTGTGCTTCTATATTTAACTTATTCTGCTGTTTAGTCACCTTCACATCCTCCTTAAGAAGTACAGTTGCATGTGTCTTCACCTACTCTTAATCATATTAATATGTTCTATCTAGTCTATCTTCTGAAAAAATTGTTTGTGCAACGTCAAAGATGCAGATTTGAATTTTTCTAGTCTCTATTAGTCATAGCTAAACTTTCCATTTAACTCTTAACAGTCATACCCTTTAAAAATTTGCATCACACGATTTAAGGACAACTTAAATTCTTTATCACGCATTAATCTTTTTCAATTATCAAATTACTTCAAAAATTTTTACATTATTTAATAATTGATATGATCTTCGCTAACTCAAAATATATAATTTTTTTATTCATCCGCTTTATTATGTAAACAGATATTTTTTTCTTAATCTTCACAATAACTCTGATTGCAAAAATTGAGGGTTTATCATTTATACCGAAGAGAGCTTGTTTTTTAGATAAAAAATGATATACCTGAATATGTGAACTTATTTACATCTCAAATTTGATTCAGTACACCATGTCGAAAATTAACAAACTTATAATGTTTAAATAAAAGCGCACCTTCGATTCACACCCAAAAGAGCATCACCGATTTGTATTATATATCAAATAACTTGATTAAGTATCATATATTTGACGTTAATGGTCTCATATTTATTAACTATAATATTCTATTGTGCTTAAATGCTTATATACAATAGATAGACATTTACCATTATTTTTTATTCTTAATTGCTAACTGCAAAATTATAAAACTAACGTAAATTATTAATATTATTAATAATAATTTTGCCTACTAAATAAAAATCATATGATTACCTACTACTTATCTGCACTAATTCTATACATGGACAAGCTAAAATAATCATTTATAAATACTATTTAAATTTGCATATTTTTCAAGTTTCTTTCATAATATGAATCATCTGTTTTAAGTGCCAGGGCATAATTTTACGGATCTATAGATCCTTGAATGATTGTCGCTAATGGGTATGAAGTAGATTTATGTTCTGGTCGACAAAACAAAGAGAAAGGATTCTAAAGTAACATAATGGAACTTAATTAGTCTGTATCAGCTAAATTTTAACTATATACATTACAAATAGACATATATTCCTGACATATTGTTTATAGCTGTATATCAAGCTTATGAGATCTATATGCGTTCAATCATCATTTTTTCATCAGTCTTATTTTCCTCCTCAGGTGAAGCTACGGAAAAACAGATCATTATGATGTTTCTCCCACATCTTAACTCTGCCGTACGCCATTTTCCCCGGCCGAATCCGGTGAGCCACCGGTTTTGGCCGGTTTCTTTTTAATTTATAAATAGCAAATTAATGTATCTTACCTTGCAATTAGATTAAACAATGACAATATATGATGCCCCTTATCTCTAAAACTAAATATCAGAATTCTTTAAATATCTGCCAAAAATAATATTTTGCTAAATGTCAGCAAGTAACGAAACTTAAGCATAAATTACCACTGTCTTCACGGGGGTTTCCATTTTTTCAATTAAAACTTATGCTGGTTTTAAATGATAAATATGCAAATTTGTATATTATTTTGAATTAATAAAAGCTCGACGAGGAGGCACCTAGGCACTATGCCAAGGAACCTCGCCGCCTAAACTATGCGTGACTGGTTTAAAATTGGTAAGTAAGAGACAAGTTAAGTCCGGAATTATGTCTCAATGAACCAAAATTTCCTGGCCGTTCGTCATCACCACCAAACTCGGTGTACCAAAGACCCCAGCGCCAGTGGCTGCCTGGTTCCCAGCGTATTGCAGGTTGTATGAAATAACTGCTTCCACCAGCCTTAAACCCAGTTGGATTGATAAAACTTTTATCGCCAAAGTTATAGAAAAACGTTAGATCCGTAAAAATCTCGTCGTACCGACCACCAGGCCCTGCCCAGGCCTGACCCAGAAGTAGTCTAAAGATAGTCTCAGTCTCGTCGATTTTAGTGAGGCGCAGTCCGTACGCTTCTCCGGCTAACAAATCATCGTCACTAACACCACGAAAACGCTGTTCGATCGAGGCCGATATTGTCATAGCCCTACTCTTACGAAACACGATCGTGGGTCGGTCAATAGCTATTGCATAACCGATCTCATCTGTCTCAACGTGGGTATTGCCAGCACGAAGACGTAAGAACTGAGTTGTATCAATGCGGTCAAACGGCCGATCGAAATTGTACATAAACTCTGTACGAATAACGGCCTTCGCAGCGGGGATATACGAGTTGGTCGAGAAACCCAGGGTGTGGTAACTCGGATATTCGCGTTTAACCAAGGCAGATGGCGCACCTGCTGCACCGACTACAGGACCAGTACCACTCCGTAATGTATTGATACCCGTATCGGATTCTGGTCGAACCATCCACACCAACGAGTAACCTGTACCCTTGTAATTGCCCACTAGTCGAACACCCGCACTTACACCATTCTCGCCATCTTCAGTAAGATCGTCAATGGTAACAAAAGCCGGGGCACCAACCACATCTAACGGCGAATTACCATCCGGCAGATGTGTGGGGATAAAGCTAAGCGCGTTGGGACTTATGAATGCCTCAAGCTGGTAATCGGGATTTTGCGGGAAGGTATAAGAACCTCGTAGCGCCCACTTGGGGATACGGATGTTATCAAACGCTTCACGCCCACCAAGTTCATTAAATACGTGAAAGCTTAAATCAAGTGGATTAAAGCTATCAAGCAAACGCGTCGGAGCCAGATCACCCCAGACTATGTTTTGACGACCAAGGCGAAACCACCAGGGTCCGGATTCATAGTCAGCTCGAACTTCCCAAAGTTCTGCAATCGCATCACGTCCACCTGAACGAAGCGTATCAACATTTTTTCCGACACCTGGAAATACGTCCCAGTCTGTAATGCCAACAACCTCAGTGGTTAGATCCCACTGATAGCGGCTTCGTGCGAAAAACTTAAGGCCCTTTGCTTTTGGTTTCCAATTGAGATCGAGAACGCCCCATTGTTTCACCTGCTGCACATGACTATTGAAAGTCGTGCTGGGATTATTATTCACCGGGCCAGTACGATAATCCGCCTGGGCACGTAAAAAACCAACCCCAGTCAAATCACCCCAAGTATCTGAACGATAATTGAATAAATCTGCATTAGCGGTTCCAGCCCAGGTCAAAATACTCAGTGTAAGAAGTACAGGAACACTCTTGGTTAATTTAATCAACATTTTATTCTACCCCCCCTTAGTGATAGAAAATTGCTATTGCTTTTTCTAGCGACCTTGCTTTTGCAAAAACTGTGTATTTAACATTTCAGCATTCAATTCATCCTCAGGTAAGTTCTTGGTTGCGTAAGTCATATCCAAGTTGAATGAATTACCGGATTGGTGGTTGAAATATTCCACCGCCGTTAGTTCTACGTAATTACCGCATTCACCCTCGGTTCGCTTGCGCGGATGGACTCCTGACACCCACAACTTGCCCTGTGAGTCATCATAATCACCCCACCAAGTGGTATAGGTTGCGGCATCAATATACAGTGTCATTTTGGAATAAATGCGATCCACTGTTCCTTCTTTGGGTGTAGCTTCAATTACAAATGTATCCCGCAACTCAACCTTTGCTCCCTCGCGATATTTACCTTTGATGCGTGGGACATACTTCTCATCTCCAGAATTTTCCGGATTATCTCGCGATATAACACTCAGCATTGGTTTTTGCGCCACCAGTTTGAAATCCCATAAACTAAGCGGATCATTGAACAAGTTCAGATTGACGTTGCGCAGATCAGAGCCATCTAGAGAATCGTCACGTTGCGCTGTCGATAAGCGCTGTACACGACGCAACACCGGAACATAGGCATACGCATCTGGCAGTCTTGACTGATCCTGGTAGAAAATATTCAGGACGGAGACCCCCTTAAGGTCATAAGGCGCTTCGAAGACGAGGACTTCGCGACGTAGTTCGCCTAGGAATGCAGGATCTTCTCTTACCGGGTTAATACAAACGCGTGAGGCCGTGAACACAAAACGCAGATGGGGAATAATCTCCTTATAGGGTCTACCCTCACCATCTATCCATTGTGTATTTCCCCATTCATCCAGATTGTCGTGATCGCGGTAGAGCCAATTTGACATCACTTCCAGTCCATTCTTTGGATGCATAATTGGAAAACCGCCATACCAGGCACCGCCGTCTTTCGCGTAGACACTGCCATCGGGTTTTATATCGGCCTGACCTGCGTATTTATGGGTATATTCTACCAAGGCCGGGATAATCAGCTCTTCTGAAGGAGTATGGGGATTTACAATCCATTCTGCCCCATCGACAGTGAGGTTATACATTCCCGCAGGCATCAGGTCCTTAACTGACTCCACATTACCTGGAGTGACTTTTGACCCAGTTGCAATCTTACCATTGGTGAGTTCCTCAATCGTAGGAACCGGGTTTACCCACGGAAATTTTTCTTTATCTGTCTGTTTCTGCGATTCCGCAAATACTGTCTGGCAAACCAAAATTACGAGCATTGAAATTGCCAAACTAATCCACTTATATGGTGCGACAAGCATAACTCCCTCCTCTAGTTTCAAACATGGGGCTCAGTTATATATGTAAAATGTATAACAACTTCAGTTATTAAACTTTTAGTAAACATCTTTTAGTAAACATACTTTACTATTATTACATTTATTTTACAATCTTATATGCCTCGAATTTGATATTTAGAGCCGATTAAAAATAAGAGTTTTAAAATATTTAGTACAAAAACCGCTCCAGCTAAGATTTGGAAGGACATATACTTGATATATTATCGTTTTATCAGGAATATACGAACAAAAGCCGCAGAATTTGGGGACGGATGAATTAAGAAAGCTACTTGAATTTTAATAAACATATTGATATTTATGAAAGTATTAATTAACATAACGTACCGTATCAGGAATAGTTTTTTGGCTATTTTGAATATTTTTATATAAGCCAAAAGCATAAATAGAAAACGGATTTCATCATTAAATTTGGTCTGCTAGCGTAATTACAGATAGTAAAGTACTGTTAGGTAGAAATGTAATTAGAATTTCCTAACCTTCGATATGTAGGCTTAACAACATCAGGTACCCGTATTCATAACAATATGACTGTGTATAGCGACAGCCACTATAGCGTCAGAGATAAGATTGATCAGACGCACAAAAAAGAATTGAGTTTGCTTTCTGGACCAGGGACATGGTGGACAGGCGCTCAACGTGCCGCAATGGTAGCAGAAGCGCGTAAGGCGCGATGTGAAGCAGGATTACAGGAATCGATTGCAGAGGATGAGGTATTGATCGATGCAAATTTACCGGACGCTGCACGTACTTTAGCGCGTAAGGTGGCCTTGATGGAAGGCGTTGATCGTGCTTTTTTCGATAGTATGGCACCTTCTGAACTAAGCGAAGAAGAATATGTCGAGGCGGTAGGTGTAGTATCACGTAGTACAAACCTCGATATATTCGCCAAGGCAATCGGTGTGCCTTCAAGGAAACTTAATCGAATTAGCGATGGAGAACCTACACGTAAACGGCCCGTGTCGCTTGCAAACGATGGTTTTTTTGTGCCAACAATCCCGACAACCAAGGCCGGTGGTGGTGAAGATAGTAAAAAGCTTTATGGTGGTGCATCTGTCTATAATATTTTACGCGGGCTAAGCCTGGTACCATCTGAGGCGAGTCCGGTAATGGGACTGGTCATGTCACAGTACGTTATTCCACCGCAATTTTATAATTACGATTTTACCTTTGACCCATCAATAACCCGTGCACAGGTGGAGTTGGTTGCTTCTAGGGTATCGGCCCTTAACGATTGCTTTTACTGAACTGCGTGGCATGCAATGCTGCTCCGTGAGAGCGGCGAGACAAAAAAGGTCGATTACAATTTAAAAGCTATAGTCGATCTGGAACTGGATAGTGGCGTAGAAAACGGTGATGCACTACTCGCATTTGTAGATGCAATTAATGGGACTGACCAAAATGAACTTGAGCGCGCACGTGCGGTAGTCGAAGAACGCATGGGTGGCAACGCAGTGGTTGAGGCAGCCGTCGTTACTGCCAACTTCAGTATGCTTGACCGTGTCGCTAACGCCGTCGGTATTCCACTTGAAGATTTTGTTGTTAACAAAACTCAGGATTTCTGGGAAGAATTAGGTCTGGATAATTATCCATCGGCAAGTTACACGCCCGAAGGCGGTTTTAAGTACATGTAGTTTTTGTGAGGGGTACCGAAATAGCAGGTATTCCTATCTCTTATCCCAGAAGCTGCACGATCTCTTTTCTAATCTGTCCGTTCAATTTGTTTGACTGAGCAAGGATTTCATCGATCTGATTTTTTTTCTCTTTCACCCAGGGAAGGTCCTTGATCGAGGGCAGGTTAATTCTGACATTCATCACAGCACCTTCTACACCGGCATAAGCAGCCTGGGCAGCTACACCAAGATCACTCACTGTATTGCTGTTAGCCTTGCCGGTAATCGACTTGATCCTTTCCAATACGCTAAAGCAATTCTGTGCCACCGTATAGGGAATCTCCGATGCCTTTTTAAAACCGACCTGTATAGCCTCTTGTCGTTTTAGCTTTTCCTTCTCAGTATCTTTAGGCATCCGAAATGCTGCCATAACCTGATTAAACGCCTCGGTATCTTCATCTACCAGAGAAGTAAGAGATCTCCTGACAAGCTCAGATTCTTCAAGAGTTTCAGCCATTAGAGACTCAACCTCCTCGTAGCCTTTTTTTCCGATAGTCAATCTGCAAACCATCGATACGAGTCCTGCGCCCATTGAACCAGAAACGGCCGCGACACTACCACCGCCCGGAGCCGGAGAATCCGCAGCCAATTCTTCCAAAAAATCTTTCATCTCAAGCTTTATCAGCATCTCGCTCCCCTTAAATTCCCACGAGATGATTTTCGACAATCTGATCTCTATCGAAATCTTCCAATTTCAAAAAATGCTCAGCACAGCTGATTAAAGCCTCTTGCGGAAGCATACCGACGATCTGTGTGCCAACTACAGGGACTCCCCAGCGCTTTGCTTCGCTTTCAACCACCTGATAGACCCGATAGATTGGGGTATTTACAGTATCAAACATATTCATGGAAACAGCGACCTGATTTCTATCAGACAGAGGAAAACCGACGGCCCTAATTGTTGAGAAGCCGCCACTGGGTCCTCTAACATTTTTGGCGATGGCCTTGGCTATTTTCACATCCGTGGTATCGAGAACCACATTAACTGCTACAAGCCCGGTTGTTGCTGCACTGACTATAGTTGCACCTGCGGAAGGGTGAAGTGCTGCTGGGCCTATATCCGGCGCCCGTTCTGGAAGATGCGCCACTTCCTTCAAACCTTCATATTGTCCTTTCCTTATATAGTCGAGAGTCTTCCTCTCTTCTGCTCGGGCATTATCGCCACTAAAATACACGGGGACTTCAAACCTTTTATAAATCTCTGCACCGATCTCCTCAGCTAAAGCGACACATTCTTCCAAAGTAATGTTAGCCAGTGGAAAAATAGGGATCGTATCCTGCGCACCTATTCGCGGATGGGCACCACTCTGTTTTTCCATATCGATCAATTCATAGGATTTACTCGCCATATTAAGTAATGCTTCTTTTAGGTTAGCCGGTTTACCAATCGCCTCGATGACCGTCCTATTGAAATCAGCATCTGGATAAAAACCGATCAATTTTACACCTTCGGCATCACGAATTTCGGCCACAATTGCCTCAATGACGTCCGCTCTTGTACCATCACTGAAGTTTGGTACTGCATGTATATATTGTGACATTGGAGTTTCCTCTTCATCCTTCCTAATTAAAACTTGTACCCTTTCCTAAACCAGATACCATAAATCAAAGTGCTATCCGTAAATGTTAAGTATTCCTGTTTTTAATTATTCTCGACATGTTTACGATTAACGTACTAAAGCACTCGATAATAATTCAGGCAGGGGAAACGATATGAATACTCATTAATAGCGTTGCCCTCTCCAGTTTATTTCGATACTTATATCTCAATTACTCTTCTGCTCCACGTAACAACGGTGACCCACCATGCGCCTCTCCCTCGGTAGTTATTCCTAGGCCGATAGTCATGCGGTTGGCAAAAGCGTAATAACATGCCACCTGGTTGATCTCCAAAATTTCACCATCGTCCCAACCAGCATCACGTAATTTATTAATGTCGGCTTCGGTAACACTAATCGGTTTAACTGTTAATGCTTTGCAATACTCCATCGCTGCGATTTGTTTGGCATCATACATTTCCGGCAAGTTTCCAGCTTCCAATGCAGCTCGAAGTTTTGCAGAACGTGTATCATCATTCACCAGTCGTACCATCTCCTGATTATGATGAGAAATACAATATTCGCATTCATTGATCAGGCTGACATACAAACCCATCGCTTCGAGAAACCAAACATCAATATTATTGCCTGAATGATGCATTATATTTTTGAAAACACTAATATGGCCTTCAGCAGTGTGCGGCCTCAAACTATGCGCTACTATAATGTTATCAATGATGTCACCCGGGCTCTTAACTTGCTCATAGATTTTTTTCAAGCGCCCTTCTGCTTCTTTGTAAGATATTGTCTTTATCCAAGTCATAGTTACTCTCCTATTATATTAATCGGCCGGAAATCTGTGCTTTATGTTGCAAAACATTTCTCATTATTACCTCCACGCTACAACGCGCGCCTCTTTACGGAATTTTGGTTTGAAATAAATCATTGCCGAGGGGATCACCAGTAATGCACCAAGCAAATTAAATCCTACAACCAATGAGAGCAGCAGCCCCATCTCCGCCAAAAAGCGAAAAGAGGATAAGAAGTACCATAGTCCTGAACCGATGATCATAACGCCCGCTGTAAATAAAATAGCACGCCCTGTAGATCGCAGCGCCGTCGCCACAGCTGTTTCATAACTTCCGCTTGCTTTCTGCTCTTGCAGAATGCGCGTCAATAGATAGATACCATAATCAATGCCCATACCCATACCGATCGAGATGACGGGCAGTGTGTTGACATCAATCCCAATCCCCATAAAGACCATCACGCTAAAAACAACAAAATTAGTTGTAAAGAGTGGTGCAATTAAGACACCTGCTGCAAACCAGGACCTGAACGCCCACAAACACAACAGGAAGATCGTGATAGTGACTATTGTTAATATGAGTGGATACTTAATGGAGACTTCTTCATTAATGGCCGCGATCACTCCCCCAAGGCCGGAGGCAAGACGAAATCTAGGATAGTCTTCACCATCCAGGTTGTTCACTGCTATGTAGTCACGAATACGGGTAACTACAGTTTCCAACGTTTCGCCGCGTCGGTCGGTAAGTATCAACGTAATCGCAGCAGTATGGTAATCATCGCTCACGAAACGGGAAAAGTCACCAGGATCACTGCCACGTAGCAGGAGGGCTGCAAACTGAGACGTATCTCGGAGTTCGTCTGGTAATCTCTGCCACTTCACGTAATTGCCACTGAGCCGTCTCTGTACAACAGGAAGGAAATCAGCAAAGGCCCTACTCCCCTTAACCTCCGGGATGGATTCCATGTGCCGTTGAAAATCACGCATTTTGGCAAGAACAACAGGATCACGAAGACCAGGTTCCGGTTTTTCAGTTTCAACGATAACTTGTAGCTCATTCGTCCCGATAAAGGACGAATTGATCTGGCTCACTGCCACGTTGTACTCAGAATCAGGCCACAAGACAGGGGTGCCTGGATTAATGTCACCTACGCGGATTTGAGTAGAAATACTGATAGTGGTCACAACGATGGCAAGAAAAGCTATAAGTATATGGCCAGCGTGTTTAGGAATAAAACGACCACCGAGCCAGTCAAGAAATACCGTGATTTTACTTTTCTCAAGACGAAGTTTGACCTGCTTACCCCCACCACCACCGAAAATACCAACTGTTACTGCAATTAGAATGGTCACGGTCAAAAGGTTGCTCATTGACCAGAAGCTACCAAAACCCGCCAACTGGTTCAGCAAGGTAACTGATGAAAGAGCAATTATTGAAATACCCAATGCATCGGTTACGATACCCAATGTCCCCGGTATAAAAAGTTTACGAATTAAAACCTTACCTTTTTCCTGCGACGTTAAATCTTGATCCTGCAGTTCAACCATGCCCTCCATGTTCTGCACACTATGGCTAAGGCTACGTGACATAAGCAACACAGGGATGATCAGGATCAATGGATTCAGGTTCCAGTCGAAAGCAGAGGCAAAACCGATACCCCAGAGTGCCGCCATGATTGTTCCCATGAGAGGCAGGAAAGTGAGTGACAAATTTCGCATGTGCAGGTAAAGCAGAATAAACATCAGCGTTACGGTTGCAACTATGATAGTCAATATCTCCGCCATAAAGTTATCGACCCAACCCATCAACATCGGTTGTCCAGCTAAAAAGATTTCGTAATTGTCGTCACTGTATTGTGCCTGGAGCTCACGCAGCTGATCGAAAACCTCGTCTTGATTAAACAGCTTTTCGATAAAGTTGGCACTAAGTAAGGTCGATTTACCATCAAGCGAAACCAGAGAGCCTATAACACCAGCATCACTGGCATTGCGTCGAAAAACGCGAAGCTCATCCTCAGTGGTCGGTATATCTTTGGGCATCAGCGTATTAACCCTGACGTAGCTACCGCTGGTATCAAGGACCTTAATCTTACGAGATGCGATGGATATGACCTGATCGTGGTTAACACCAGGCAATGTATGAAGGGCCTTGGTCAATTCTCTTACTTTCTGCAAGGTTTCATGGTTATAAATATCTCCCTCACCGCGGAGCCGCAACATCATGAAGATTGTAAGGGGACTACCGTACTGTTCTGAGTACTGCTTGTTTACCTGAATAATGGGGTGATCTACAGGGTGAAGATCGTTGAAATCAGCATCAAACTTTATTCCAGTTGCTGACCAGGCAAACACTCCAGTTATCGCGAACAGGGTCACGAGGATGAATTTGCGATAATTAATGATGATATTGGCTATGCGCTCCATGGCCGGCTATCTCCCGACATTATTTGTTAATTGTGAAGGTAAGGAAAAGTCACGAAAGCTCTGCTTTCCTAAAGCCAGGAAGTGCCCTTGACCCAGGTGTTGCATATCTACGATCCAGCTATCCCCAAGCGGTACCACGTCTTTCCAACCTGCCGCCGCCACAACATTGTATTCATCAGGATTAGCAGACGTGGGCAAATGAAGTACAGTACCGAGGTCACCTGAGACCACAGAACCACCCTCATATAACAAAATGTCGTACAGATCCGTCTCCCAGTTAGAGGATTCTCTCCAGGTCAAACCATTATCAGACGTAGCAATGATTAATCCCGCCTGACCAACTGCAAAAGCGTGACTGGGATCAGCAGGATCCGCTACCACCGCGAATAAATGGTTGTCGGTGAATTGTCCACCGCGGCGTTTTTCGAAGGTCCTCCCTCCATCCGTAGATAACAGTACCAATCCATACTCGCCCACTACCCAAACATTGGAATTTATTACTACGGCATCATAAAGGTGAGCTTCCACTGAACCATAGCTTTTCCACACATCAGCTAATATCTCCTCCCAGGGGATATTAATTGGTTCCCAATTATTACCGCCCGAGTCAGTTCGCCAAAGTAGACCGAATGAGCCTGTAATTATGCCCTTGCCGTCAGGTTCAAGCACAATGGACATAAGGTCCTGGTCTTGTGAGCTGTCATCGTAAATCTGCTCTGTAATGGGAGAATCAATTTCTACCCAAGCCTGATCTTTTTTCCCAGACTCCTGATCTTCGCTTACAGAATCGCTTTCGGTCTCGGTGCGATTGTTCCAGGTATGGCCTCCATCCACTGTTTCCAGATAAGTACCACTGGCCCCAACCGCAACTCCGTTGTGATCATCAACAAAAGCAACACTATAAAGGTCCTCGTTCGTGGGAGAAGTAATTTCCTTCCAGGCAATATGGTCACCTGGTGAGCGAAAGATCCTGCCAAACCTACCTACAGCAATTAAGCTACCATCACTCAAGGCGGTTATAGAGTAAGTTGAGTCGTGTCGCGTTAAGATTATTTCGGAAGCATTGCTCTCATCGACCGCTGCCACCTCCATGTTCGCCACAAATATTATCCAACCCGAGACGGCAAATGCCATTAGCAATACCAATCCCATAATAAAATTGATCCTGCGATGATTCTGTGTTGTCTGCACTTCGTTACCCATTGTGTCCCTCACTGTAAATATGATTTTTTTTATTTAATTAACTAATTAGGCACAACCAAATTACCTAACTAATAACCTTTTACTAACTCAACAATAACGCGTTTAGTGAGCGACAACTTCTTATTTTCCTGGATCTATGTGTATGCAGGCAATGTTATATGCTAAAAGTTCGAGCTGTTAAAGAAAATTGCCCGGATGCTAAACACACACCGGCATTTTCAATTCACAACCAGCTTTTCTAACCAGACATTAAACTTACCAGCGAAATAGTAGGGAATTTCAACGCTAAGACGTAACTAAATGAACAAATACCCTTAGCTTTAAAATCTACCACTATTGTTAAATTATTTTTATCGAGTATCTGGCACTCTGCCTGTCCCTAAACTTCATCTGGATTTTAACCTTTGATGCATATTTGTCAAGTTACTTGCATATCATTCACAACTTAATCAGACGCTAAAATTACTTGCATTGCACTATAGCTGCTATATTAGATTTTATCGGGCAAATTAGTACTATTAATTCAGGTGAACGCATACTCTAATTTTAGGACCATACGAAAAGTCAATTACACCTATAAGCGTGCATTCCAGAGTGCCAATGTTACGCTACAAAGTTTAATTACAGTTTTAAAAACTATTTAAATGGATAACCTGGAAAGCTTTGCAGTCATATTCGATGTCGATGGAACACTGCTTGACTCTATGCCAACCTATTTAGAGATCATGAACAGAGTTTGTCACGAACTTGACTGGCCTATCCCCAAGGCAGGTTTTATGCGAGAGGTCATTACTTATGGTCATAACCCAGTGGAAGTATTGTTTGGGTCTATCGACGATATAGATACATACACTCAGCTACTGAATGATAAAGCTTCCGAACTATGGCACAAAATATCCAATGATATGACTAAACCCTTTCCTGATGCTTTGTCGGCACTTTCGACTTTACAACAAGCTGGTTTACATTTGGCTATCGTTACTGACTCAAGTGAGATGACTGTAAATCAGATCACCGAGCTACCGGATTGCCCAAATTTTGATGTGGTCATTACTAACGAACATGTTGATACAAGAAAACCATCACCTGCTGGAATAGAATTAGCGCTAAATGAAATTGGCATCACACCTGATGCAGCAATTTATATAGGTGACAGTCCCGCTGATATTGAAGCTGCTCATGCTGCGGGTGTTCGAGTTATTGGCATTACGACAGGACCGTCCCAACGAGAAGACTTGGAGCTCAATAAGCCTGACTATATTATTGACACACTTTCTGAGTTAACTAACTTAATGCAATTTGGAGCGCCAAAAGTATATGGTTCTCTTACCCGTGGTAAAGGGGAAGCAGCTAACTTTCTGGCTGTTCCATGGGTAAAGGCTAAACTGGAACCACTCTTAGATAGTCACTATTATCCTGGTACAGCAAATCTAAAACTTAGTCCGGGTGCTGCAAAGATGCTTACTAATTATCGCAAACACCCAAAACTTGTCTGGAACGAAATTGAGCCGGAAGAAGGGTTTTGTCGAGCTATATGTCATCATGTAGAAATAGAATGTAATGGTCATGGCCCTATACCTGCTCTTACCTTGGTACCTGAGGTTTCCAATTATCCAGACAGTAAGCTTGAACTCATTTGCAAAATACCTTTACGTTCATACTATTCACTCGAAGATGGCGACGTGCTGACTGTACATTATCGCCACCATTAACGGAGGGTCTATGAAATTACCTGAATTTAGCATTGAAGACCTTGCACAATTACGAATGACAGAGTGCCAAGGCACACTGATAGGGGGAATGGTTGTAGCATACAGTCTTGGATTAAGTCCGGAAGAATATGGTTACCGTATGATGACTTCCCAGCAGATACACTGGAACTCTTTTGCAGGTAACTTAAATAAAATTGCCCATATTTTTGCCAAACATTATCAAACTACATACGATTTCGGTTCAGAACTAATAGTTACAATTAAAGATGATACCTTGCAATTCAAAATGCCCTCAATCACTAAAACGGCAGCTAAACAATTAGAACACTGGAACGCGGAGCCAGAAGCACTTGAAGCGGTACAACGTGGATTCTGGCGTGCACTTGAAACACATACAAATATGTCTGTATCTCTGGATTTTGCTTCCGATCAAGACACAGTAACTATTAATAACTGATCAAGAAACTCTGTAAAGCTACAACAAAGATATTATTTTTATTTCTCAGGGAGAATTATGACGATTCACTTTCTTTAGGAAACCCCATTATTATCCGTTGCCAAATTTTAACAACATAAATAAAGCTCTACTAAAATATTTTGCACAGTCCAGACTACGACAAGGAAAGGAATTTGGCGGTCAGATTTTAATGGCGTCGGTTTCGCATTATGCATGTTTGACACCGGATTATCTAAGTCAATATGCCAATAGACTAACATACTTAAAGATCGGGTAACGGTACATTAATACGACAAAAAAACAGTAAGTGATTTTTAGCATGTTTGAAAGCATTGATATTTGGCGCGCCCGGCAGGACTCGAACCTGCAACCCTCGGGTTCGAAGCCCGATACTCTATCCAGTTGAGCTACAGGCGCGTAATGGATTTCGAGAGATAATTTATGATTCTATATCTTTTAAAAATACTTCGCACTGAGAATTCAGCCCAATGAAATTAACTCTTTTTTAAAATTTCTTTAATTATAAAAGGTGAAAGTTATCCTGTTGTGTCAAATGATACATCTAAAAGTCATCAGGAAAACCGGCGTGTTGTAAGTAGCTGATAACGCTAGAACTAGAAGTTTGTTATGGGACAGTCCGGAACGTCAGTAATCGGCCATAAGTGGACAAAACATTTAAATATTATTAGTAAAATATCAACCCATATACTCTGAAACCAAAACAAGATCTTTAATCACAGATTGATACTCAACATACGTCTCGTGCTCTGTTGTTCGCCAATGAATACCCTCATTCTCTTTCATATAGGCATGATATTCAGGTGCGCCAGGGAACTTGATGTTATCCGCAACCACTAACGCGCCAGAACGCAACCATTGTTGCTGCAATATTAATTGTAAATCTGATAAATAAACCTCTTTGGCATGATCTATAAAAGCGAGGTCAACTTTACTGGCAGCAAAATTATATTCATTGTTCAGAGACGTTATCGTCTTACCACCGTCACCAAGTGTACCAACAACTATTTTTATACGCTCGCCAATACCAGCATGCTCAAGGATTCGTCGTGCGATTTCTGCATTAGTCGCGTTGAATTCGATTGAAACAATTTCTGCCGACGGTGCCGCAATGGCCATACGCAATGCGCTATATCCACAATAAGTACCTAATTCAAGTATACATTGAGGATTAATGCGCGCGATGGCTGAATCAAGGATGACACCTTTCTCATCACCCACATTAATCAAAAAACTTTCGTTATAAGCATATTCATCAATTTTTTTGATAACGTCGACGGGGTTTCCAGACTCTGCATGCGCAATCACATAATCAGCCAAACGTGCTTCTCGACCATCTCCAACTTGCCATTCTTTATTCAGATTTTTTATGCCAAACATCAGTCGCAAAAATGACCAACGTATAAAAGGAATTCTTCGCCATTTTGAAATCATAGTTAACTCTCATCGTGATTAAGAATCTACACAGATATGTTTTATATTAAAGTAATAATATAGCCTTTTGAGTAGAATAAATGGAAACTTGAAAATGCTTTAATTAAAAAGGTTAACCTAAAGTTATTATTGTTTCATAGTATTTCCAACTAGAGAATCTTCCATTACAGATTTAAATTCTTGACTGAATTCTGTTTGAATATTCAACCCATTCCGTTCCAAAGTTAAATCTGATGAGTTATTAGATACTGAGCATGCAGGATACTTAACAGCCCCATCATGCATAATTATACAAGATACAAGAAGATTGTAATCCAGGGATGGCTGAGAGAAAAGCGAATTGTAATCTTCAGGTATTTTGTTAATAGGATATACAGGGCAATTATAGTCATCAATAACTCTATATTCTTTAAATTCTTGTATTGTTTCAAGGGTGAGTCTTCTAAATATCAATAAGTCACTAAAATACTCCTGCTTAATTAATATTGGATACCAAGCGAGTGAATATTTTTCTTTATCGTAATTAAACAACCATATCAAATACATAATATTATTTAATTTAATAAATTTATTGTTCCTAAGTACTGACATTTCATAGCCACCGCCAAACAAATTGTTCAAATTGTGTAAAGATATAAACTCAATCCCTAACAAGTTTGCACTCATAGCTAGCAAATGCATCGTATTGTCTAAATAACTGTTATCAAAATTCTTTTGTATTACAACACCTTTAAAATGATTTAAATAATTTTTGTATGTACTGCCAGTGCCTGAGATTAGAAAATTATCACAGCCATCAACATCAATATTGTTTGCGTTATAACTACAAAAATTTATCTCGTTGTTATCTAAATTAATTTGTTTATTAATAATTGATAAATCATTTCTATATTCAGGAGGAATATTTTTAATAGTTTCATCATTACAATCTATTATCGAATTTGTTTTACTTAATAAATTTTCAAATTTATTAATATAGTTAATCGCCTGGTCTTCTCGGCCAGCCCACTGAAGTGAAATAGTTGATGTAGGGAAATACGTCTTTTGCCTAAGATATGCAACAAAGTTATTAGAACTTTCTGTACGGTATTGATTTATATTCCTTCTGCTTGGTAAATCTGTTTCGAAATTAATACCTAACTTGGAGAGATCTCTTTCGCCAGTCATCAGGACATCGGAAAAACCAAATAGAATATTGTCTCTACAAAAAGATGCAATTAATGTCATTTAGATACTAAATCTATGGGACAAGAAAATATTTAGCAAGTCTGAAAACAAGAAAGATGGCGCGCCCGGAAGGACTACTCCGCACATCCATGCGCTCTGCCCTATGGGCCAGCCTTCGGCTGTTCAAATTTGCTCCCGGCAAATTTGTCGAACCTCCGACCCCCTAGTTCGTAGATAGCTAGTCATTTTTATAAATACTCAACTATTACAATTTGTTAAAAACTTTTAATGTCCTATAAAAACTTACCGATAAGCGTTTTAAGTAACTGATTTTGCGGAAACAAGGTTAGTGCTATGGGACATATTTATTGTTCTGAAACAGAAATTGACCTATCTATAAATACTCTGCTCTTACCCACTAACCCCCTCATTTTATTATAAATTCATCTAATAATTTACATATTTATCATTTTTTGTAAACTTAATAGTTGACATTTATTATATATATTGTATTATTTGTGACTATTCATATTACATATTTTAATTTTTTGTTAACTTTTGATTTACATTTAGGAGCAATTAAATGCTAAGTACTCCAATTAGATATGCGCTTCGGGCACTTTCAACGTTTTACCCGCTGCAAAAACCTCTGGTTTTTTCTGGATCAGGGGCAACGCTTAAACTATCTGATTTGCTGCTCGCTGCTGGTCAAAAAAAACCGCTGCTTGTTACAGATAGTTTCCTTTTAGAAAATAATAAACTAGATCCCTTACTTGAACATTTAAATGCTCACGATTGCGAAGTGACAATCTTTGACGGATCTATTCCCAATCCAACATTTACCGAAGTAGAAACCGGTCTTAAGCTGAGTATCGATAATAATTGCGATAGTGTTGTTGCCATAGGCGGTGGTTCAGTTATTGATGTTGCAAAGGTCATTGCTGCAGCTAGTACAAATAATGTCACTCTAAATAAACTGGCCGGCATACTTAAGGTTAAACAAACACCATTACCCTTCTATGTCGTTCCAACCACATCAGGAACTGGTTCAGAGGTGACTAATGCAGCTGTTATTTCTGATACAAAGACTCATAAGAAACAGTTTTTTGTTGATCCTAAATATGTACCGATTGCAGCAGCTCTTGATCCGGAGTTATTAAAATCTTTACCGGCACATATGACTGCCGCGGTTGGTATGGATGCTCTCACCCATGCGATTGAAGCCTATACATCTCGGAATAATTTTGCTGATACTGATCGTGATGCAGCGATGGCGATCAAATTACTCTTTGATTACTTACCGGTTGCCTATGCTGAAGGTGAAAACTTAAAGGCGCGTGAAATGGTAGCACAAGCTTCCTTTTTGGCAGGTTATGCCTTCTCTAAATCAAGTTTGGGCTATGTCCATGCAATCTCACACCAGGTGAGTGCACATTATAATACGCCACACGGATTGACTAATGCCATCATACTGCCAAGGGTATTACGTTTTAATAAAAAAGTCTGTGCAGAGCATTTTGCCAAACTGGAAGTAATGCTGGGCGGTGACTCATCAGCAGATACAAATACACTTGCCGAACAATTCACGGTACGTGTTGATCAATTAGCAGAACAGACCGGTATCCCTGCCAACCTACCAGAACTGAAAGAAGAAGACTTTCGCAACATCGCTAAAGATGCACTCGCCGAGGCATGGCGTTCATACGCGGTACCAAAGGTTATGCGACGCAAGGATGTTGAAATGATTTTACATTCAATTTCTGTAGGTGATAGGAACGTATCATTCGCTTAAAGCGGGAGAAAAAAATGTTAGATACAGTAAAAAACGAAAATGAAAAAGCCAAAGATATTCTTGCAACATTTGCTCAATATGGATTTAAAAAAACATCTATGAAAGACATCGCGCGTGCAATGGGTGTTTCAAGACAATCGATATATAAAAAATTTGGTTCCAAGGAAAAATGTTATGAATGGAGTATTCATACTTATCTATCCGGTATGTATTCAAAAATTTTTACTGATTTAAACAATGATGATATTCCACCATTAAAAACTCTTATTAACGTTTTCGATACTTTCATCGGCCAAGCAATAGACATCGTTAACAATTCACATGGGACAGAAGTTTTTAATGATGCGTTGAAAGCTACACATGCTTCTCAAGAAGACTGGCCATTACGATATAGAACCAGACTGGCTGAATTTCTCGAACGTCACAATTACGCATCAAGCGATAAAGCACTGGGAATGGCCTTCGCACTTATATCAGCAGGTAAAGGCCTGCTTCTCGAAGAAACATCCAGAAGCCAATTCCTTGAAGACATGACATTGATTATCGAAAGCATAGTTGTACAAGATAATTAAAAGATTACTTAATTTTAAACAAACCTATTTAGGAGAATAACCATGACCAATGTAGTAAATGCTTCATTTGAAAGCCCCCCGTCTCAGTCACAACTCAAGAATGATTTTGAGACGATGAAAACTGCTTATAACAGTGTTCCATACCCAAACTATAAAGATCGAAAAGAGAA
>JANQJZ010000062.1 GCA_028281365.1 Gammaproteobacteria bacterium
AGTGGTGGAGGTAATGACACGCATGAGGGTGGTGCCGGGAATGACTGGCTGTTTAGTGATGGTGGTAATGACACTTTACACGGCGGGGCTGGTAACGACTTTATTAAAGGTGGACGTGGCGATGATACTTATCTCTTTAACCGCGATGACGATCTGGATATGATCCATGAAAAGCAAGGTGACGATACCTTACGCTTTGGTGAAGGGATAGACGAAGATGATTTGTGGTTCTGGCGTGATTATAAAGACTTGAACATCGGCATTATTGGTACCGACGATAAAGTGATTATTGAAGACTGGTACAAACAACACCATCATGGTTGGGGTTGGGGTTGGCACAGTCACAGTGATCATCGAATTGAACGCTTTGAGTTATCTGATGGGACGACGTTGTTAGAGGCGAATGTACAACAGTTGGTTGATGCGATGGCGGTCTTTAATGCACCAAACAGTGGTACTTTGGATGTGCCACAGAACATACAGGATAATGTACAGTCAGTAATTACGACGGCTTGGCAGACAGCTTAATAGCTTATCGAAGTGAAGTATGAAAAATGATTATCATTAAAGTATATACTGGTATATACTTTAATGATGTTTCTGGAGAAAGTAGTAAAATCACTTAATTCTTATCGTGTTCAATATATGTTAATTGGCGGTTATGCGGTGGCAATGCATGGTGCCGTTAGAGGAACTGTTGATGTTGATTTGGTAATTGCCATGAATCAACGGTCTTACCGTAACGTAGAGAAAGCTCTGAATAGTATAGGTCTAGAGTCGAGGTTACCTATTACTGCTAATGATGTATTTGCTTATCGAGAGGAATATATAAACAAACGTAATCTGTTTGCCTGGTCTTTTGTAAATCCAAATAATCCATTAGAGATTGTTGATGTTCTTATTACTGAAGATGCGAAGAAATTAAGATCTGTAACAAAGACCTTTAACGGCATATCAGTAAAAATTGCTGCATTGGATGATCTAATAGAACTAAAAAGAAAATCAGCTCGTAAGCAGGATATTGAAGATATACGTGCATTGGAGAAATTAAAATGAAGCCAATTCAATACTTTGATGATGATTATCTTGAACAATGTAAATTATTTTCGACAGAAGCGATACTCGAATATTTGGAAAATTTCAGATTATTACAACAGCCGCTAAAAGATAAATCACGTTTGATTAGTATAAAAGTTCCAGAAAGTCTTTTAGCAAGTTTTAAAGCAAAAGCTGAATTACATCAGGTTAAGTATCAATCACAAATAAAAATATTAATGATAGAGTGGATAAAAAATAACAGATGAATTTAACGTATTAGCTAAATTGTTTTGCTTTATACCATGTCAGTGCTGCAAAGGCTGGTGCACCTATAGAAGCACCAATTAAAAAGAGAAAATGTAGATTAAGCCAAACGATTGGTGCAAACAGGTAAAGGACGTCATCGAAGTCAAATCCGGCAAAACCTGGATACGCTTTTTCACCGGTGGTTTTTTGTGCCTGGTCAATTTTTTCGGCATAAATTTCTGCTATAAAGACACCTGTGGCTGCGACAAACCCTAATGCAATCGACCAAAGTCCGATTGCGCTGTTTCTAAGACAAAAACCAATACCAACGAAAAACAGGGCTGTTACTGTGACATCACAAATATAGTCGAGTTTGTGTCCTGATTCGCTCATCTTCCCTGAAACCCTTGCCAGTTCTCCATCGGCACGATCAAGAAAAGCCGATATTATCCATAATATTCCACCCCAGATATTCCAGAATTGCGTGCCGATCGCAAACATACAACAGGCTGTTATGCCGGTAATAAGTCGAAGGATAGTAAGATGGTTAGGGGTAACAGGCGTATCAACTAGGGGAAGGATACAAATGCGTGCTAATTTATGTGTCCAGGAATCACCAACCATACTTTAATTATAATCGACTGGTTTAAACCTGTCTCTGCTCATTAAATCCTGTGAGTTTAATATCAAATTTTTCTACAGTTCTGATTATTCTTGGATGGATGAGTGCTTTATATTCTTCTTCGAATTCGTAATCAGTTGCAGCGGGGTCAATATCTTCCCATTTTCCTGTTGCAGGATGGCAGTAGATTTCGGTTACACCTTCAGATATATGTGGAATAATCCTGACAAGCTTATCGATGTTCATGTGCCCGGAATCAAGTAAGCCATAAATTGTATCGTTAACGTTGATGTTTCTAATTCTGCATTGTTTTTTCATATTAGAAACAAACGGTTTTAAAAATAGCCAATTGAGATAACGTCTAAGTTTATCCTTTTTGTCAGATGTAATTGATTCCAATGGGGGTTCATTTGGAATGCGGATGGCTGTTAATCCGTATTCATTGCCAATAGTTAAAATAAGACTAAATACTGTTGGATGTAAATGCATGTGGTTGTGTGCATTTACATGATCAAGTTTTAAACCGGTTGCTTTAAAGGCTTCAAATTGTGCACGGATTTCTTTTTCAAGCTGGTATTTTGTTTCTGCATTAAAAAACATTTTGATGCCACTTGTTACCTGGTTAGTGGCAAAGTTACCATTATCATCAACCAGGGATGATATTTCGGAAGAAGGCAACGTAGCCTTGCCATTGGTTAAAACCAGATGAAGACCGACGTTTAAATCGGGTAATGACTTAGCATGAGCGACGGCATCTTCTACCGCAGGAGCGGAAACCATCAGGCTGGTAGTGGTCAGGATTCCCTTTTCATGAGCATTAGTTATCGCTTCATTAACCGGTAGAGATAGACCAAAATCATCACCGGTAACAATCAGTCTTTTCAGGCTGTGCTCTCCCGTCCAAACAGGAATTTAAAGAACTCAACACCTTCTCTAAGCCGGCGTTTCATTACCTCTAAATCGCGACACATTTCATAAAATAATGCGACCATTTTTCGAGGACGAAAATAGAAACGTTTATAGAAATTATCAACAGCTTCGAAAATATCTTCACTGGAAAGATGGGGGTAATTAAGGACGGAATGCTGTACACCATCATCGCCAACGAGATTTTCATCCGTGACTAACCAGCCATTTTCTGTCGCTTGTTTGTAGAGAAAAGTGCCAGGGTAGGCCGCCGGTAGTGATACCTGAATGGTTTGCGGGTTTAATTCCTGTGCATAACGGATCGACTCTTCAATCGTATCTTGAGTTTCGCCAGGTAAACCGACGATAAATGTACCGTGTATAAGAATACCCAGTTTGTGGCAATCACGAGTAAACTGACGTGCTATATCAGTGCGAATGCCTTTTTTAATATTTACGAGTATCTGTTGATTCCCTGATTCATAGCCTACAAGTAACAATCGCAAGCCATTATCTTTCATTATCTTCAGGGTTTCATAAGGGACGTTAGCCTTGGCGTTGCACGACCAGGTAATATTTAGTTTACCAATCTCTTTTGCCAGTGCTTCAACGTAGGGAATGTTATCTGTCAGGGTATCATCATCAAAAAAGAATTCCTTGATTTCAGGAAAGTTATCACGTGCCCAGCTTAGTTCTGCGATAACATTTTCAACTGATTTATGGCGATAGTTGTGCCCCGATATTGTTTGTGGCCACAGGCAAAATGTGCAGCGTGATTTACAACCACGACCGGTATAGAACGACATGTATGGATGTAACATGTAACCGTTATA
>JANQJZ010000006.1 GCA_028281365.1 Gammaproteobacteria bacterium
AAGCTGATGTTCTACCATTGAACTACACCCGCACTATTTACATATCTTATTGGATATTACGCTGAATCAATTTAGAGCTAATCTGGATTTATTCCTGACATGATATATAACTGTAATTTAAAGGCTAAATTGTGTGGCTCATGGATAATTTTAGTGTACCATTTACAGTGACATTGTGAGCTAAGCCAATGATAATGCTGGAAATAAATTCTTCAATTAGATGGACTTATAGAAAATAAAATAACATTATTATAAAAATCAATAAGTTATTTAGATTTTAACAATTTGTTTCTAGGTATAAATAAGGAAAGGGAAGAACCCCAACATGAGTGACTCTAAACAGACAGTCGTTGTAGTCGATGATAATGCTACTGTCCGTGCATTATTTGAACGTAGCACCGGGAATCTTGCGCTCGATTTATTTACCTTTGGATCTGCTGATGAAGCGATGGAATACCTTAAGGAAAATAAACCAAGCCTTTTATTTCTCGATATTATTATGCCTGAGAAGGACGGGCTTACATTTTTACAAGAATTAAGACGCTTAGAGCTCCATCGTGATACATCGGTTATCATGATCACATCAAAAGATTATGCACAAGACAGAACTGTCGCAAACGAGTTAGGCGCTCTCGAATTTATAACCAAACCGATGCCAATGCGTGCAATAACAGATATAATCCTGAAATATATAAATAAAGATAATCCTTATTAACTGTTAATATTACGTATGGCAAATTCCTATCTCCGTTTTTGGGGCGTACGGGGGTCGTATGCTGCACCTTTTCCTACCCATCTAAAGGTTGGTGGTAATACATCCTGCGTTGAGATCAATGTTGATGGTCATTTACTTATATGTGATGCAGGAACAGGGATCATTCCTCTCGGAAATAAACTTGCGGCTCAACAGGATAATAAAGAATTACTCATCGTACTGACACATTATCATTGGGATCATATTTGTGGATTGCCTTTTTTTGTACCGGCATTTATTCCTGACTGGAATATTAATTTTTTTGGACCAGGTGATTCTGTACAGGAAATGAAACAGACACTCGATTCACAAATGCAAGCGCCCTATTTTCCGGTAGGTACGGAAACCTGGATGGCAAAAATCAATTACCTCGATCCCAGAGAAACAAAAATAAGCCATGGTCCGATTGATATTACCTATTACAGCGTTCACCACCCGGGGATTACTTACGGATATAAGATTAAAGTTAATGACAAAAATATAATTTATGTATCAGATAATGAATGCCAATTTCTGGATAAATCGATTAAGCAAAAAATGACCGAATTTAGTGAAGAAGAACAGGAAATGTTTGAGGCAATGAATCGCGAAGAATATGAATATGAATTAAAGACCATTAAAGACGCTGATATTCTAATTCATGACGCGCAATATACTCCTGAAGATTATGAAACCAAGCGTGGTTGGGGACATTCCTGTTACGTGGATGTTGTCAATTATGCCATTGATGCAGGGGTTAAAGAATTATATCTATATCATCATGATCCCTATAACAATGATGAAGCTGTAGACAAAATTTACGAAAAAAGTATGGAAATAATTCAAAAAAGAGAAACCTCGATGAAATGTCATATCGCGCGTGAAGGAATGGAACTCGAGCTCGAATAAATTTAAATCTCGACTATTATTTATTACATGCAAGTTTTACTCAATGGCGACCCGCATTCCCTTGAACAGGATTACACTATTGAAGAATTAATTGGTAATCTTGATATAGATGGAAAATTTGCCGTCGAAATTAATCAAAATATAATTCCCAGAAGTCAATATTCATCCACACAACTTAAACCGGGCGACAATATAGAGATCGTGCAAGCCATAGGTGGCGGTTGATTAATTAGTTTTTCAATTGTCTATGCCTGATGTTAAACAAGATGAGCTAATCGTTGCCGGAACTACATATTCTTCAAGATTACTGGTTGGAACCGGAAAATATAAAGATTTAATAGAAACTCAAAATGCAATTGAAACAAGTGGCGCACAAATAGTCACTGTTGCAATTAGAAGAACCAATATTGGTCAAAATAAAAACGAACCTAACCTGCTGGAAGTTATATCACCTGATCAATACACAATCCTGCCGAATACTGCCGGTTGTTATGATGCGGAGTCTGCAATTCGAACCTGTAAACTGGCCAGAGAACTACTCGACGATCACGATCTGGTCAAACTTGAAGTACTTGGCGACGAGAAAACATTATATCCGGATATACCGGCTACACTTGAAGCTGCTGAAAAACTAATTAAAGAAAATTTTAAGGTCATGGTATATACAACTGACGATCCTGTTATGGCTAAACGTTTTGAGGAATTGGGTTGTGTTGCAGTTATGCCATTGGCAGCACCAATAGGTTCGGGGCTTGGAATACGAAATCCATATAACATTCGTACAATTGTAGAAAATGCAAGCGTTCCAATCCTGGTGGATGCCGGAGTAGGTACTGCTTCTGATGCAGCGATAGCGATGGAATTGGGATGTGATGGTGTTTTGATGAATACCGCTATTGCCGAAGCAAAAAACCCCATATTAATGGCAAGTGCAATGAAAAAAGCGATTGAATCGGGTCGCGAAGCATATCTTGCAGGCAGAATGCCCAGACGGGCTTATGCCAGTGCATCTTCACCTATCGATGGTCGGTTTTTCTAATATTTTAATCTCTCTGACATTATTGACTTGAACGATCCTGGTAAGCAATCCCGATCAATCAGAAGTTTTGTTCGACGAGAAGGTCGGCTTACTAAAGCACAAAAATTTGCGCTTAACAACTATTGGGATAAATATGGTATTGATTATGACCCGTCACTACTTGATTTTGAAAAACTGTTTCAAAGAAGAGCGCCGGTAATTATAGATATAGGCGTAGGGACAGGTGAATCAACATTACAGCATGCCAGACAGCATCCGGAAAATAATTATCTCGCAATCGAAGTTCATCGGCCCGGCATAGGACAATTACTTAATAAGATCGAGATAGAGCTTCTTCATAATGTTAAAATTATTCAACATGATGTCATTGAAGTTTTAAAAAACCAGATTCCGAATCAATGTATTACCCAGTTTTTTATTTTTTTTCCTGACCCCTGGCCAAAAAAACGTCATCACAAACGTCGATTGATCAACAAAGAACTAATGAATCTCATAAAACATAAACTGGTCAGGCACGGTCGCCTGCATATTGCCACTGATTGGGAAAACTATGCCGAACATATCCTCGAATTATTTTCCAATAATAATGATTATTATAATTTGGCAGGTGATTCGAATTGCTGTCCACGACCCAATTGGCGTGTGGAAACCCGTTATGAATCTCGTGGTTACAAATTAAAGCACCAGGTATGGAATTTCTGTTACGGATTAGCCGGTAATCTGGCTGAAATCAAATCATCAAAAGAATCAATTGAAGCAAATTCTTTGCTGTCCTGACTTTCAGATCGACTATCTGGCCTGGTAATCGTTAATAAATGTCTAATACCGTACTGGCGGGCGGCTCTTAATACCGTTAGGTTATCATCGATTAACAGTGTTTGTTCAGGGTTAAATGGTTCTTCCTGCATCAGTTTTGACCAAAATAACTGTTCTTCTTTAGCAGAACCTAAAGAATGCGCGCTGATTATGCGGTCAAAATAAATATCTATTCCGGTCTTATCCATTTTCATTTCGACAAGTTTTTGGTGCGCATTAGTCACCATGACAATCGTACACGGCATAGTCGAAAGCATTTCAAGGAAGTTTAATGCATAAGGTCGAACGGTAATAAGATGTTCTACATCAGCTTTAAGTTTAAAGACGTCAAATTGTAACCGGTTAGTCCAAAAATCCAGGCAATACCAGGAAAGCGTTCCTGCTTCTTTTTTATACCATTCTTTTAATTGTAATTTTGCATCTTCAACATCCATGCCATTTAATTTGCCCCATTGCTCGGGTAAATACTCTTGCCAGAAAAAATTATCAAAATATAAATCCAGCAATGTGCCATCCATATCCAGCAAAACAGTATTTATTAAATTCCACTCAATGTCCGGTTTCATATGCTGCCAAGAAAGGTAAAATACGATTAAATGATGTATTAAATTATCCCAGCATAACAAAACCTCTTATATGAATAAAATAGATCATAATGAACTTTCCACTCTAACTGCCGAGATAAGAGATATCGCTAACGAGGCTGGAAATAAAATACTGGAGATCTATGAAACAGAATTTACGGTTGAAAATAAAGAAGATGACTCCCCGCTCACCGCTGCAGATCTCGCAGCTCATACGACAATATACAACAGGCTTAGGAAATTAACTCCTGAAATTCCCGTATTATCTGAAGAGTCAACTAATATTAATTTTACGGAACGTAGTGGTTGGCAACAATATTGGCTTGTTGATCCGCTGGATGGTACGCGTGAATTCATTAAACGTAATGGTGAGTTTTCAGTAAATATTGCATTAATCGAAAAACATCGATCCATTTTAGGTGTCATTCATATACCTGTTACACATGAAGCCTATTCAGCATCCTTAAATAATGGTGCCTACTATCACCAACAGCATGAGACCTCTACACCTATTTCTGTAAAACCAACTGATCCGGAAACAATAACCGTTGCAGGCAGTCGATCGCATGGAAATAGAAAATTAAGAGATTTTATTGATAGATTACCTGACCCTGAAATTCTTTCGATTGGTAGCTCGCTAAAATTTTGTCTTGTTGCTCATGGCAAGGCTGATATTTATCCTCGCTTTGGCCCAACATCAGAATGGGATACTGCTGCAGCACAGTCTATTGTTGAAGAGGCGGGCGGTGTTGTGGTCGATTTACAATTTAACAAGCTTGAATACAACACAAAAGATTCATTATTGAACCCTGCATTTCTCGTTATTGCTGATCAAAATTTTGACTGGTCTACTTATGTTAAAGAGTTGTAAACAGAAGATAATTTTATTTTCCTGTCTCAGTGTTTAAATATGATAAATCAATTTTATTGTAGTTGTTACCAGGTTCTGCCCGGGTATTAATATAAAATAAAAGCATTATCATTACGCTTAATAATGCAATACTTAAGAATGAACCAGGTGATAAGAGCAGTAAAGAAACTGAAAATCCGATAACAATAGATAAGCTGATCTTGCATTTCATTCTTCTATCTATAGATTTATATTTCATCCAGTTCTTAATCGTTGGACCAAACTCGGGGTGCTCCAATAACCAGTTGCCCCATTCAGGATTTGATTTGGAAAATGCCCAAACCGCAAGAATCAGGAAACAGGTTGTTGGCATTAACGGCAAAAATAAACCGGTAAACCCCAATGCCGTTGCTAATGAGCCAATGGCAAGAAAAAAAACCTTTGTTACTTTTTCATTCATAGTTGAAATTATCAATAACATTACGCCGGATCAATGATAGTTTACAAAAATATACGCTTATTATGGAAGAAGATCGGAAATTAATATATTTGATTATATAAATAATAGTAATTAATTTTATCTATTGATGTTTTTGGCAGGCTTAATTTTGTCTAACGGGTTTTATATCACACTCAATTACTTTTGCAGATAATATATTGTAACTATCAAATAGTTTGTTAATTCCGGTTTCAAACCTTGTACGATCATTGTTGTTAATGTTGGGATCTTCCTCCGCTATCAATATTTTATTTATCGAATGTAACCTGTCTAATTCATCACTTAATTTTTTATATTCGGTTTTATCAAAACAATATTTTTCAAGGTGTTTTTGATAGCCGGGATGTAAAATCAAATAGTCAACATCAGCTAATAGTAGCGGGGAAGTAAATAACGGATATTTAAAAACAACACCGGGCTCTGCTGTAGCCATCATCGCTACCTGTTTTTTTAATAATTCTTGATGAAATAAGGACGCTCTAATAACCAGAATACAGGCGTCGCTTTTGTCTTCCCATAATCGCGATGCAGTCAATGCATCTGAAAGATCCTGGGAAACAAAAATAACACCAAGTTCCTGCTCAAGATCATTATCATTTTCATCTTTTGCGTTATACCAGAACTGTTTATTCAATATCGCGTTAAATACACCTGCATTCATTCCTCGAAAAAGAAATCCCTTATTGTCATAAGTTAAATTTAAAAATGCATAACGTTGATCAATCATTCGATTAATCGGGCTTGCCCAACCATGATCTTTAACTGACGGTATTAATTCAGATGAATGCGAATTAAATTCATACGCAGTTTGCCTGTTTGAATGAATCTTCATACAAACAATTTTACATAAAAAAATAATAAGAGGCGTTTCATATTGTATGAAACGCCTCTCTTGTTAACTAACGATCAGGAGAGGCCAAAACGGTCAAGATTCATTACCTTGTCCCACGCTTCGACAAAGTCCTGCACAAACTGTTCCTCGGAGTCATTACATCCATAGACTTCCGCGACGGCCCGTAACTGTGAGTTTGAACCGAAGATGAGATCGGCACGCGTGCCGGTCCACTTAAGTTCGCCAGTTGTACGATCACGACCTTCGAATACATCACCGTCTGTAGAAACAGGCTTCCATTCCGTACTCATGTCGAGCAGGTTCTTGAAGAAGTCATTGCTCAACGCCTCGGGTTGCTTGGTAAAGACGCCGTGCTGCGATTGTCCAACGTTTGTATTGAGGACACGCATACCACCAACAAGAACTGTCATCTCAGGCGCAGTCAGCGTTAGCAATTGCGCCCGATCAAGCAACAACTCTTCTGCTGATACACTGAACCTGGCTTTTTGATAGTTACGGAAACCATCAGCTATTGGTTCAAGTACAGCAAAAGAATCAACATCTGTTTGCTCCTGAACCGCATCAACACGCCCGGGAGTAAACGGTACCGTTACATCGTGTCCCGCATTTTTCGCCGCTTGCTCAATGCCGACACAGCCACCAAGAACAGTCACGTCAGCAAAAGAAATCGCTTTACCGCCAGATGCAGAATTGTTGTATTCCTGTTGAATGTTCTCAAGAGTTTGCAATACGTTCGCAAGTTGATCCGGTTGATTAACCTCCCAATCCTTCTGGGGCGCAAGACGAATACGCGCACCATTTGCACCACCACGCATGTCGGAACCACGGAAGGTAGACGCCGACGCCCAGGCCGTTGAGACAAGTTGAGAGATTGATAATCCTGAATCAATAATCTTGTTCTTAAGTTCAGAGACATCTTTATCATCGATCAGTTTATCTGTAACTGCAGGCAGCGGATCTTGCCAAATAAGCTCTTCCTGCGGTACTTCAGGCCCAAGATAACGTACTCGTGGACCCATATCGCGGTGAGTTAATTTAAACCACGCACGGGCAAACGCATCGGCAAATTCTTCAGGGTTTTCGTGAAAGCGACGTGAGATTGGCTCATAGACAGGATCTATTCTCATAGCCATGTCTGCCGTAGTCATAATGGGGGCATGATGCTTTGACGAATCATGTGCATCGGGCACGTCATCAGCACCAGCACCATCTTTTGGTATCCATTGATGCGCGCCTGCAGGACTTGTTGTCAGCTCCCATTCATAACCGAAAAGCGTATCAAAATAACTATTGTCCCAGGCAATCGGTGTTGGCGTCCAGGCACCTTCAATACCACTGGTGATAGTATCTACACCTTTACCACTGCCAAAGTTGCTGGTCCAGCCAAAACCCTGTTCTTCAATACTTGCACCTTCAGGGTCAGGACCAACATGTGATGCATCACCCGCACCATGGGCTTTACCAAACGTGTGTCCACCAGCGGTCAATGCAACAGTTTCTTCATCATTCATCGCCATACGTGCGAAGGTCTCGCGGATGTCTTTTCCCGAAGCGACAGGATCAGGATTACCATTCGGTCCTTCGGGATTCACATAAATCAGACCCATTTGCACAGCAGCAAGAGGGTTTTCCAATTCACGGTCGCCGAAATAATCACTGTCACCGGAATAACGATTATCACCAAGCCATTCCTTTTCAGAACCCCAATAGATATCCTGCTCCGGTTCCCAAATATCCTCACGACCTCCACCAAAACCAAAGGTCTTGAATCCCATGGATTCAAGTGCAACGTTGCCGGTTAAAATCATAAGATCCGCCCAGGAGATTTTTTTACCGTACTTTTGTTTAATCGGCCATAGTAAGCGGCGTGCTTTATCAAGGTTGCCGTTATCCGGCCAACTGTTAACCGGAGCAAAGCGCTGGTTACCGGTTCCGGCACCACCGCGGCCGTCGCCGGTACGATAAGTTCCCGCAACATGCCAGGCCATACGAATAAAGAATGGGCCGTAGTGACCATAGTCTGCCGGCCACCAATCCTGTGAATCGGTCATCAACGCATGCAAATCTTTCTTTACTGCGTCGAGGTCGAGACTCTTGAATTCTTCAGCATAATTGAAATCTTCATCCATCGGGTTGGACAAAGAAGAATGCTGGTGCAGAATATTTAGTTTTAGCTGGTTCGGCCACCAATCCCGGTTCGAGGTGCCACCACCAGCAGAATGTTTGCCCGCTGCATCCATTACCGGGCATTTGGTTACGTTAGTCATGAATCTTTCTCCTGTGTATATTTAAATTTTTATTGATGACAGTTGTAAAGCCTGTGCTTGTATTAATCCAATTTATTTTTCTCATTGTTTTAATAGATTTTTACAATGGATATGATCTTTAAAACTATTCAGTAATGGGGTGATTACAATGAATGTGACTTGGGTCAGGTCTCGACCACATAGTACGCTGGGATATCTGACACCGACTGAATATCGCACGCAACTGGATCGGGTTGTATGAGCTTGTTACCATCCATTTTCCTAAATGGGGACATGGACATGAAGCAACTGCTACTCGTATTCCTGCTAGCCTTCTCGTGTAATTCGATGGCAGAGTGGGTTGAATATTTTACCAGGGCGAACGGAGATATCTTTTTCTTTGACAACGCGCGCGTGCAAAAGAACGGTAGTCTCGTTAAGGTTTGGAACAGAGTTCGATACAAGTCCTCAGTCATGGCAGCCTCGAGCTATCAGAGCTTTATGAAAATAGACTGCTCCGAGTACTCAGAAACAACACTACAAAGTACGTTTTACACTGACAAGAACTGGACCAACCCTGCCATGGCAACTGACACCAAGGAAAAGCCAAAGGAATATATCGATGCGAATTCGGCCACGGAACGCCTGGCTAGCATCCTGTGTAAGGGATAGCTTGACAATATTGTCGGTATTTTATCGCAGGAAGCACTCAAACATGTGAATCACCGCTATCGGCATCCTGCCTCTCGCGGCATACCGTACATCCTGTACATTCATCGCTTGTGTGCTCCTGCACAAGCGATATACAGTACATCCATGTACATAAAAATGCTCGCGCTACTTTCATAACGCGAGCATTTAGTTAGCTAACTACTTTTTATTCAGCGGTAATTTTATAAATTTCACCTTCATCAGTAGAAGCATATAACGCATTATCCGGGCCCATTACCAGACCACGAAATCTCTTTGAGAATCCAAGAGGCATACGTACGATACCTTTTATTCCTAATCCGTCAGCAGAGAGATCGATTATGTCAATACGGGATCCAGCTGGTGTGTCGCCGAAAGCAATACCCATGATGCCAACGGTTAAACGACCTTCATAAACACCCCAATTACTGCCTTTAAGGAATGCGGCAGATCCGGTACCTTGAGAAAAACCATTGTTATTCCAGGCAGCCGGCATCAGATCCTTAAAGCGAGTATCACTCATAGGAGTATATGCAGCACGTACTGCAGGATCCATAGCTTCCTTTTGATTAGGCTCATAACCACAGTACTGGTCCGGGCATGCGCCTCTACCAGCTCTTTTTTCTGCAGGGTCCCAACCAGCATTACCACCATTTACCAATGCAGTAATCTCGTCGTTATGCCATGGCCCGTGCTCTGAAGTAAACGCTCTGCCATCACTTGGACGAAAGTCGATACCTTGTACATTTCTATGCCCATAAGTGTAGATACGCTTGTCAAAGCCAGCAGGAGGGTTGTTGTCGGGGTGTGCGTTACCTTCCCCATCGATCCTGAGTACTTTACCGCAAAGTAGTTTACCGTCTTGAGGACAAATTCCTCTGTGACGATCACCACCCGCTACCCAGAGATATCCTCCCGGTCCAATGCGTAGCCTGCCACCATTATGAGCACCGGGCCCACCAAACGGTTGGTTTGACTCGAATGGCTTGTATTGAATATCTTTGACGATATCGGTACGGCCAGAAACGCTCTTGAGGTTCTTGCTGACCTTAAACTTCATAACAATGTTTCCGTCGCACTTTTCGAAATTGGTTTTACAACCATCACCATGATATTTGGAAGAAGTCGAATAAACGTAAATTGTACGATTCTTCGCAAAGTTTCTGTCTGGAACGACACCCAACATGCCAGCCTGGCCGTCACAGAAAAGATCACTACCAGAATTTTTGTAGCCTTTGGAATCCTTCATTCCGTATAGTGCATTTACATCACCGGATTTTGTTCTTACTGAAAGACCTTTACATTTTTCAGTAAAAAACATTGTGCCATCAGGCAAGAAAGCCATATCCCATGGATTTTCAAGTCCGGACATAAGCTCCGATGATTTAATGGTTGGTACATTCATCCCCTTTCCGTGACCACCAGCATGGGCAGTAGAAACTAATCCGACCAACATCACAGCAAACACCGTGACTGTTGATAAAGCTTTACCAAATCTAATCATCATCTTTCTCCTTAACTATTTTTTATATTTCGCGTCTTTTAAATATGCAGCTAAATTTTCAATTTCTTCATCCGTCAAGGATCTTGCCATCATGATCATCAAAGCCGAATTGGGTCCGATTTTAATCCCGTCTCTGTAAGTCTCTAACTTTGACTTCGTATAGGAAACTTCATTTCCGGATATCTTTGGATAACTGGCTGCTCCTTTACCTGCGGGTCCATGACAGTTGATGCAAGTTTTTTTGTATCTTGCCTCTCCTGCCTCCTTATCTCCACTCAATGCATATCCGGAAAAATTTAGAAGGAATAAGAAAAGTAGCCCTTTAGCTAATTTAATAATGTTGGCGGCCCCTCCTCATAAATAGAAAAATTGCCAAAATAGCAGCAACCACAGTATAAATTAATCTGCAGACAATTTGGTTGGGATATATTCCTTAAGATGAGAGGGAAAATTGTATACGAAACGTGAGCAATCACTCTACAGACGATGCAAAGGGCCGCCCGTGTGGGGAAATGGGGTCAGGTCTTGAAACTTGATTAGTTGGGTTTACCGTATCACTCATTATATTATTATCCATTAATATTCGTTTTTATCTCAATTCAAGATTTAAGACCTGACCCCATTTTTCTCTTTTATCTATTCTGGTTCAATATCTTTTCTGAAACTAAAACAATTTTATTGTTGAGTTGATAGCATCAACATAAATTTCCCCAAAAAATTGATAATCATCTTCTTCCAATATAGCCATATCACCAACAACATAAGAAGATTTTAAAGTAGCCATACTGTCTTTTGATGCATCGCCCACAATGTTATGTTGCATCGACTTTTCATAACCTGCAATTTGGTCATATGGTCCCCAAAGCATGGGAGAGGAAAATGCTCCACCTTCAATTGTATCAATGACTACTGAATCAAAATCTGTTTCAATACCTAATGCCTTAAAACTTTCACTCTCTAAATATAAGAATGTTTTTCCATTATCAAATGTATATGTATATAAAGTAATAAAACTACCTACATGTCCCTGAGGCATTGATAGGTATCTTGTGCTTACTTTACGTTTATAGCCATGGGTTTTAGTTTGTTTTGCAATATTTAATATTGATTGTTCGTCACCATATGTTTTTGTAAAAAATCTCTTTCCGTTTATCTGTATATATGAACGATCGTTCTTATCATAGTCTTCAGTAACTTCAATATCAGAGAGATCCTGTATCTCTATATCAGCAAGATCAGCAGCAAAAACTATCGCACTAGACGTTAAGAAATATAAAACAAATATATAGAAATTACTCATTTTGTATTATTTTTGACTTGATAATTACAAAATATACAAGATTTACTTATGAAGCCAAAGCTTACCAGTGATATTCATTAACTATAGAATGGTGGCCAGGGACAGAATCGAACTGCCGACACAGGGATTTTCAGTCCCCTGCTCTACCGACTGAGCTACCTGGCCTTATAAGAATTTGCGGACAAAAAAGACGCGTATTAAACCGATCTGGAGCTATTTCGTCAAGTTGGGCTATTTATCCGGTTCGACAAATTCTTTTGGTTTTTCAGAACCTTCGCCAAAAAAATATTTTTCCATCTCTTCTTCCAGAAATTGACGCGCCTTGGGTTCGATGGGTGTTAATCGATACTCATTAATTAACATCGTTTGATGCTCTAACCACATTTGCCAGGCTTCCCGGGAAACATTTTCATAGATCCGTTTACCCAATTCTCCTGGATAGGGTAAAGTCGCCATACCTTCTGCTTGTTTACCTAACTTGACACAATTTACTTTACGGCTCATGTAAAACTGACCTCTTACTATTTGTTAAATCATCCAAAATCCAGACAACCGGTGCGGGAAATCCTAATTCCGGCGTTGCATCTAAAGATAACCATGTTGTTAAACCCGCATCATTAATTCTGTTTTCAGCGTTCTCCACTTTAAAATGTATCGGTCTCATTTTAAGGTGAAAATGACTGAATGTATGGTTGACACTTTTATATTCAATTTGATTTTTTATTCTATAGCCGTATTGCTTTAGTAGTGTATCAGTAATCGATTCATTAACTTCGATCTCCGGAAAACACCACAACCCACCCCAGATACCCGAAGGAGGCCGTTGTTCCAGTAATATTCGACCGTCATCATTTTCAATAATGGCGTATATTTTTTCCCGTTCCGGTAGTTTTCCCCTCGGTTTTCTGCCCGGGAAATCGTGCTGACGATCAAGCCTATAGGCTTCACAATCCTGAATTAAAGGACAACTATTACATAATGGTTTTCGACGTATACAAACCGTTGCGCCCAAATCCATAATCGCCTGTGTATAAATATCAACATCCCTGGTTGGCGTATATTTTTCTGCATAGTGCCAAAGTAAATTTTCAACGTCTTTCTTCCCCGGCCAACCTTCAACGGCATGGTAACGGCTTAAAACGCGTTTAACATTGCCATCCAGTATCGGGTACCGTTGTCCACAAGCTAATGAAAGGATCGCACCAGCTGTAGAACGGCCTATGCCAGGTAAAGTTAAAATCTCATCGAACGAAGTCGGGAACTGTCCATCAAATTGATCCATTATTATTTTAGCTGCTTTGTGTAAATTTCTGGCACGAGCGTAATATCCCAAACCCGTCCAATAATGTAAGACGTCGTCCTGTTTAGATGATGCAAGGGTATTTACGTCAGGAAATTTTTGTATGAACCGTTTAAAGTAAGGAATAACTGTCACAACCTGGGTTTGTTGCAACATAATCTCTGATACCCAGACATAGTAAGGTGTTCGTTCCAGTTGCCAGGGCAAATCATGTCGGCCATGCTTACTGTGCCAGTCAAGTAAGCGATCAGAGAACTGTTGGCTTTTCATGCGTCCATTAATAACTCTTTTTTAAAAGAGTTTATCCAGTACACCTTTAATTGCTTTATCGACTTCTTCAACCGGATTCGCTTGCTGGGTTTGTTGTCCTTCCGTTTCAGATTGTTGATCCTGGGTTGTTGTTTTTTGATCCGTTGTTGCAGCACCACCGCCAACACCCGGTAAAATATCTAACGGTAAACCTATAGCATCTTTAATAGCGGTGCCTAATGTATTTTTAAATAGCGCCTGAAAGATCGATTCCAGATCCGGTAAACAACTCTTATCTGCAATCTTGCCACGACATTTTACCTTCAGGCTATAACCGCCAATATTATATTTTTCTTCTCCCTTTGTTGCCGTTGCCTCATCAACGCTGGCTATAAAATTATATTTCCAGGTTTCATCATTAAGATTGAGCAACATGCCATTGCCATTAACACGAAAACCGGGTGCTAACATTAATAAATCATCATTATCAATGATGCCACTATGAATATTTAACGTACCCGTTAATGAATTAAACTCTGTTTGTTCACCATTATCTACTTTACCTGGCCGTTTCGATTCATACATCACCTCAACCTGCTGTAAAATCCCCTGGATATCAATGCCCTTTAACACGCCTTTGCGGAAATCAATATTACCTGTTCCGTTTAACGTACTGCGTAATACATTTATATCGCTGCCCCTGGAGTTTAGTGCCAATGAAATATTGCCAATACCCTGCATATTGGCACTTCCCGTCAAATCAGTCAGTAATGGTTCCACATTAACATTGGAAAAATCTGTGTTCATATTTAACTGTGGCGTATCGCTCTTTGCATCTAATGTAATTGCGCCTTTATAATTTCCGTTATAGAGTTTGGCACCGATTGGAGCAAGTTTTATATCCCCTCCTTTTGCGTTTAAACTTAAATGTACGTCGTTTAATTTCGCATTTGAAACAATAAGCTCTCCAATTAAAACATCACCTTTTACATTTATTCCACGTAAGGTCTCCAGGGGTAATTCCGTCGCTGCACTGGCAGCGGCAGTTTCAGGTGTTGCCGGTTTGCCTTCAGACTTTGGCGGCAAATATCGGTCGATATTGATCTTGTCTATACCAACACCGAATTGATATTCCGATTTGGAAAAATCATTAATATTAAAATTACCCTGAATACGCGAATCATCCAAAACCGCTTTAAATTCCTTAATGGTTAAACTTTTACCATTACCCGTAAAGCTTGTGTTTTCGAGTGCGACTTTATTGAAAACATTGCTGTCTGTAGTTGGCGGGAGCGTCTGGTTCATTTGCTGCATAAACTTTTTTAAATTTATTGGCGCAATTCCAATCTGACCATTAATAGATGGGTTTTCATTATACTGCTTCACATCCAGTTTCCCTTTAATATCCAGACCTAACCCTGAAATAGTAAAATTGTCCAGCTTCAGGTTGTTTGCATTCATGTCTATCGATGTATCCGCATTGACAGACAATGTGACCGGGGAATTGGGAATGTTTTTACCCGAAAAAACGGATTTGAACGCTAATGGTTTTAAATTAAGGTTACTCATGTTGCCTTTGATGCCCGTATTAATATCAATCGATTTTAATACTTTGGCGACATCCGCCTGGCCGACTGCCGTTAGCAGTGGTTTAGGGTCTTTACTTATAATAGAAATTTTACCATTCATGCTGCCGTTATTTTTATGTACGTCATTGCCTTTAACGTTACCTTTAACATCAATACCAAAAGCATTCATGTTCAATGCCGGCATATCCACTATTCCGGATTTCAAATTAATATTAAAACGGGTATCAATATTAAATTTTTTATTTTTTAGTTTTCCAAGATCCGTCGCTAATTTTGGCAACCCGCTTTCTTTGGCCTGCAAGGCACCTACCATTTGTAAAACCAAAGGCAAATCCGGACCATTTGCTTTCAACTCACCACTGATGGCAGGTGTTTCGCTCTTTATTTCTTTTCCCGATAGTTTTCCGATCGTTGTCATACCCAGTGCCTTAATGGACAAGTTAGGAATATCAACGGTGCCTGTTCTCAGGTCTGTATCGAAATCCGTTTCAATTTGAAATGATTTCGGCGCTTTGGCTAATTGTTTTGACAGCGATTTGATATCCTGTTTACCATCACCCATGAATTGTGATGCAATGACAATCAAGGCCGGTAAGTCTGCACCACTGGCTTTAATCTTTCCTTTCGCAGCAGGCGTATCAGATTTAATATTACGTGCATGAATCTCGGCATTGATCTTGTTTCCCAAAACATTGACATCTAACTGATCGATATCAATATCATCTCGCGATAGATCTGCATTAAATGTTGTCTTTAAATCAAAATTCTTTTCTTTTAACTTCGCTAACTGACTTGCTAACGGTTCTATCTCTGCGATCTTGAATAACTGGGGCAGGTTTTTACTACTCACATCAAATAAACCTGCGATCTCAGGCTGTCCGGAACGAATATTTTTTGCTTCTATCTTGCCTTTTACCTGACTATCGAATGCCAGTAGTTCAAGTGCATTTATCAGTGCAGTATCTTTATTTAAATCGACTTTTATTTCTGAACCAAACTGAACTAATGCTTCCCCGCCAGGGATCTCTTTTCCTTTTACTTTAGCTTCCAGTCTCATCGGTTTTAGTAAAAGCACATCACCACCGTCTTCATAGGACACCGTTCCCTTGAATTTTATTGCGGAAAACAATGCCGGTTTGGAGGCAGCCAAACCCAGTTTAGCTGTTAAATTAATAGGTTCACCTAACTTTAATTCGCCGGTACCAATATTGGCTTTACTAACCTGGTACTGTATACCTTGCTGGGCATCCTTCCAGTTGATATTGGCATCCTTGATGTCTATTCCGCCTAATACCAGAGCAGCAAGTGGTAACTCTTGTTGTTTCCCGGTGGTTTCTTTATCGGTGCGTGCGGGTTTTACAAGATCACCCCAGTTATTGATTCCTTCTTTATTTCTGGCCAAATTCAAATTCACACCATGTAAAACCAGGGTATCCATCTCCAATTCCTTTCGGAGTAATGGCATCAATTTAGCGCGGGCTTTAATTATCCTGGCTTTGAAGAAAGGATCATTACCAAACCCTTTAGCATTACTTAAACTGATATTTTCCACATCAAGACCAAGCCAGGGATAATAACTAAGACTAATGTGGCCATCGATTGCTAACTCCCGGCCGGTCTGTTCTTTTACTTCGGCTATAATCGTGTCCTTAAAATCATTCGGATCAAGATAAGCCACCGTGATAATCAGTGCACCGACGACTAATAACACGAAGGCACCAATACCTAAAATTAGTTTAATTAATACTTTCATTTGTTCTGTTACCGTGTAATTACGTTAATTGTTTTCTAATTTTTTTAATGGCCTGCTGAACCTGTTCAGGTGCAGTACCACCAATATGTTTACGCGCAGCAACCGAGCCTTCCAGTTCCAGCGCTGCAGATACATCTTCTTTGATCAAATCACTAAATTGTTGAAGTTCCGGCAACGTTAACTCAGATAAAGTTTTACTTTGCTGAATGGCATATTGGACCGCTTTACCGACGACTTCATGCGCATCCCGAAAAGCGAGTCCATTCACAACCAAATAATCTGTCAGGTCTGTCGCCGTTGCAAAGCCGGATGCAGCCGCCTGGTACATTAATTCCCTATTCACCGTTATTGTAGGAATTAAGCCGGTATAGGCGATTAGACACATTTTTACCGTATCAATTGCATCAAATAAATTTTCTTTGTCTTCCTGGTTGTCTCTATTGTAAGCCAATGGCTGCGCTTTCATTAAAGTTAACAACGCTATCAAATCACCATAAACCCGACCTGTTTTACCTCGTACCAATTCCGGTATATCGGGGTTTTTCTTTTGCGGCATTATGGATGACCCGGTACACCAGTCATCACCTAAATCAATAAACTGGTTTGATTGTGATATCCAAAAAATGATTTCTTCAGAAAAACGCGACAAATGCATCATGATTAAACTTGCACATGCAGAAAATTCGATCGCAAAATCTCTATCGCTCACGGCATCCAGGGAATTCAGGCATACCCCGTCAAACTCTAATATTTCTGCGACATATTCTCTATCAATGGGATAACTGGTGCCTGCCAATGCCGCTGACCCTAATGGCAAAACATTCAAACGTTGTCGACAATCTTTCAATCGAGAACGATCACGCAATAACATTTCAACCCACGCTAATAAATGGTGGCCAAAAGTTACCGGTTGGGCGGATTG